>JANZYY010000363.1 GCA_026419705.1 Fischerella sp. | reverse complement strand
AGATGTGTATAAGAGACAGAAATAAGCATGACCCCACAACACGGCAAATTCTTGAGAGACTAAAAGATCTAGAAAGTGAAGGATATCAATTTGAAGCAGCAGAAGCAAGTTTTGAGTTATTGATGCGTCAAGCATTGGGAAGTCGCCAAAAGTTTTTCGAAATTAAAGGTTTCCAGGTCCACTGCGACTTGGTACAGGGAGAAAAAACTACTAGCGCCCTTGCAACGGTGAAGGTTGTTGTAAACGGTAAAGATATTTTGGAAGCAGCGGAAGGAAACGGGCCGGTTGCAGCTTTAGATGCAGCCTTACGCAAAGCCTTAGTCAACTTTTATCCCCACATTGCTACTTTTGAACTCACAGACTACAAAGTACGGATTCTCAACGGACATACAGGTACAGCAGCTAAAACCCGCGTAATGGTAGAGTCAGGAAGTGGTCACCAGCGCTGGACGACTGTTGGGGTTTCCACAAATATTTTGGAGGCTTCTTATCAAGCGGTAGTAGAGGGATTGGAATATGGATTGTTGCTGCACTCGCAAGCTGAAGCAGCTGTGAGGGCTTCGAGCTGAAGAAGACAAAGAAGAACTTCTCCCTTGTTTCCCCTTTCTCCCTAGTCTACCCTTATCAAGGTGCGAGTCTTGGAAATGGATGTTTCTTGGTTTCTTAGTTTCTACCCCGCGGTCAGCCGCTGCGCGTCTATGTGGTGAAAAAAGAATTCTTGAAACACCAAGACACTAAGCTTGCCCAAGGGGGCGCAGCGAAGGGACACAAAGAGGAAACCTGGTCTTACCGCACCAACAATTGATGAATGCTGAATCGATGTTCTAGGCATTGCTTCCTGTAGGCTTGTGTAAGGAATGGTGCGTAAGTCCTAAGACATTTTAGAATCCTTGAGTCTGATGATGTAAACTTTTGAAAATCTTGAAGCGTAATCTTGAATTAGTCTACATCAAAATCTCGATAATTTCAGTAACTTAAGTATTGATCGTTCTAGTGCCAGAACTCTAGCTTAAACTTTCTCATTTCTGCGCTATTTACACTATTAACCTGCAAATTGCCAATCTCGATCCACACCTTCATACTCTCACACCACACCAGATGATTGGCAATTTGTTAGCTGCGTGTTAGTTGACCACTAACTACTAACCACTAACAATAAACCATTCAACAGTCTAAGAAAATTTTTCCCAAGCTTGAGCAACTACTTGACTAAGCCAGCGTCGCTGCTGTTTATCTAGTAGGGTATCTTCAGCTAGCAATTGAGCGGTTAGTTCTTCTAAGGATTGACCTTGAGCACGGACAATTTTGATTACACCTGCGATCGCAGCAGCAACTAGTTCTTCATCAACGGGCTTTTGCCGTAAGGCTATGATTTCTTGAGGGTTGTCTGGAATAGGATAATTCATGGCGTGAGTTTAGCAAAACAGCAATGAACAAAAAATTTGACAAACTTTTAAAATTTCTTTATTGAATTTTTAATCAAGCGATAGGGCGGATTTTACCGCAAATGACCGTTATTCCAAATCTGTCTTAGTGCATATATTGATTCGGAGATTGGAAAAAAATGAGAGAGATACTTTACTTAGAAATTCCCACCCCCGATACGTCAGCAGTACGCAAATGGTTGCAAGCTGATTTTGAACCAGGAATCGGGAAAAAAGTGCAGACAAAAGATGGCTTTCGCCTGATAATGATTGAAAATACACTAAATCCACCATTTATTCCGGAAAATTTACCCGCTGAACTTTCTGTTTTTGTTTGGTCACTACAGCGAACAACTTATTTGAAAGTGTTTCGCTGGTCAGAGCAACCGTTCCCGCGAGAAAAGCAAATTCTCAAAACACTCACCGCTGGTCTGAGAAGCCGCTTCCCCCATCAATATCCCGAACCACCAGCAATTGACCTATCCAAGCAATCGATTTTTGAAGCATTAGCCCCCCAGTATCCCCTCACCGTCAAGTATTTTCAGAAAATGCCTAACGGCGAGTATGACCTCAAGCGGGTGTACTGGTGGGAACAACGCTGGCGTCAAGGCGTGCAGAATCCCCAGAAGCCACGTCAGGTGGTGTTTTCTCACAAGGGAGATGGGGGGATAAGAGAAAATAGTCTCCCCACCACCCCACCATCCCATCACCCCACCTACGACCTAATCTATGTGGGTGGTGCACTTGGTGTCATTCACGCAGCTGTGATGGCAAAGCTGGGCTATAAAGTGCTACTTGTGGAACGATTGCCTTTTGGACGCATGAACCGGGAGTGGAATATTTCCCGCGATGAAATTCAAAGTTTGATTAACCTTGGTTTGCTGACAGCTGCAGAGGTGGAATCAATTATTGCACGGGAGTACAAAGATGGATTTAATAAATTTTTTGATGCTTATGTTCCACAAAAGCTAAGAGCACCCGTTTTGCATACTCCAACAGTGCTAAATTTGGGGTTGGATTCTGAAAAACTGCTGCAACTATGTGGGCAAAAGTTGCAAGCAGCAGGTGGTGAAATTTGGGATGAAACCGAGTTTCTGAAAGCAGATATTTATACATCAGAAGTTGTTGTTACAGTTAAAGATTTAAGCAATCAAACTGACAAGCAAGTGAGCGGACGATTGCTTGTGGATGCGATGGGAACAGCTTCACCAATTGCATGGCAATTAAATGGTGGTCGTGCTTTTGACAGTGTCTGTCCGACAGTAGGAGCGGTGATTGAGCGTGGATTTGAGCCGGGAGTGTGGGATGCTCAGTATGGAGATGTTCTCAACAGTCACGGCGATATTTCTCGAGGACGACAGTTAATTTGGGAATTATTTCCTGGCGCAGATGAAGAATTGACAATTTATTTGTTTCATTATCACGAAGTTAATCCCCAGAATCCTGGTTCATTGTTGGAAATGTATGAGGACTTTTTCACAATTTTGCCGGAGTATCGGCGCTGCAACATGGACAAGCTAGTCTGGAAAAAGCCGACATTTGGATATATACCCGGACATTTTAGCGTCGGAAGTGGCGATCGCACAGTAGCATTTGATCGATTAATAGCTATCGGTGATGCTGCTTCACTCCAGTCTCCCCTAGTTTTCACGGGATTTGGTTCTCTAGTTCGCAATTTAGAACGCCTTACCACTCTTTTAGATATTGCTCTCAAACATGACTTGCTAAGTTTGCGCCACTTAAACCGAATTCGTGCTTTCCAAAATAATATTGCCGTAACTTGGATGTTTTCTAAAGGCATGATGGTTCCTACTGGCAAATTTCTACCACCAGAACGCATCAATACTATGTTGAATAACTTCTTCGGATTGTTGGTAGATGAACCTCCACAAGTAGCAGATGACTTTATTAAAGATAGATTCGATTTGGCGACTTTTAATCGGTTAGCATTGAAAGCAGCCAAGAAAAATCCAGCATTATTATTATGGATTTGGGAACTCGCTGGTGCTAAGGATTTGCTGCGTTGGATAGCTAACTATTTTGACTTTATTCGCCATAGTGCGGTCAGTGCTTTACTGGGTCGATGGTTGCCAAAATTCCTGCATCGGAACGGTCAGTGGTTGGAAAACCGCTATCCGCCATTGTACTTACAATTATTAGCAATTAATTACGCCTTGACTACAGGCAAAAGATGCTCAGAAATAAAAAAAGTTAATAATGAGAAGGCGCTTATTAAGATCGTCTAAAGGCACTTATGGAAACCCCATAAATTTCAGGAGTAGGGTTTCCACGCTCGAACGCCTTCTCGAATTATGAATTGTTCAGCCCAATCGCATTCCTAATTCAGCATTCATCATTCAGAACCTCGCAACTACTTGCCCGCTGCCTTTTTTGGTCTATAGTTAAAAGTCCATAATGAGAAGGCAGAAAGAAGTACGTAGGCAGCGGGAGCTGAAGGGTACCCCATAAAATTTAGGGGTTTCTAACAATGATGCTTTATATCTCACGATCTTCTCCACAAATAAATTTGGGGGCTTGAAACCTTTCGGGCATAATGCATTGGACTAAAAAAGGTATGAAATTTTACTTAAGCCTTCTGCCCCCTGCCCTCTGCCTTCTGCCTTTCTTCGGTCAAAAATAGTCAAAAGTTGCTTTTACTCATGACCAATGACTAGTGACTATCGACTATTGAGTATTTGGGCGAAAATTCGGCAGTTCTACAGATGCCAAAGTTTTTCGCCTTTTGGGTGGACGTTCAGGATAGAGTAGTGGTGAAGGAGAGTTGGGTTTGTTAGTGCTGTCATTGCATGAATTCTGAAGCGAAGCAGTTCCTGGTAATTCCTGGGGTGATAATAGTGAGGTTTCTAACCAGTAATCCTCATTTTCTTCAGGATCTGTGTCACGGCTGGGTGAAATAGCAGTCACTGGTTTCTCCTCATTGCTTTCAAGGGAGGTTGCGACAGTTTCCAGCACAGGCGTAACAGTTTCATCGTTCTCTTCTACATCCTCCATATTTTCTATATTTTCTATATCTTTTTCAGCAGGAGGTGGTGGTGATGCAGATGTCGCTTGAGTAGCAAAAAACGATTGAATCAAGCTATCTACTTGTTCATCCAAACTAGACGACTCTGAAAATGAAATTTTTTGTGATCTAATTGAATCATCAATTTCTGACTTGGCAGCTGGTTGCTTTAAATTTGGCAGACTTTCTTGGGCTGAGATATTCTCAGAAAATGATTGAGTTGGGGTGGGGTTTTCTTGTCTAAAAGTATTTGCATTATGCTCAAAGGATTCTTGCTCTAAGCACCAAGGTCGAATCGGTTGTCGATTCGGAAACACGGAACTTGTTCGGCTGAAACTTCTTTGTGGTCTGCTACCTGTGTCATTTGAATTAGCAGCATTATCCTGGGAATCGTAGCTAGGAACAGGTGTTTCCAGACATTTTTCTAGAGCTGCTTTAAATTGTAAAGTCTGACGTTGTTGCCGCATCAGCCGAGTACGTAATTCTCGACAGGCGTTTTCTAATTGCAATAGCTGGTAGGATTGTTCGTTGTACTTAGTTTGAATTAAAGCACATTCTCGCTCTAACAAGGCAAGACGCTGTTGGTTAATTTCTAGCTGTGATTTATAGTTTTCAATAACAGTTTCCTGAGTTTGAACTGTAGAGAGCGCCGTTTCCAACTGCTGGAATAGTGATTTGATTTGCTCTTGAGCGGCGGTAAGTTCCTGAGCTTGCTGGTTGAGCATTGTCTCAGTAACAGTGCAGCGCTTTTTCTGCCACTGCAAAGCTCCTTCTGACTCACCAAGGGCTGCTTTTAACTCTTCTACTTGTTCGTATAAAGCATTGTTGGCAGAACGTAATTCTTCATTTAATGCCAGTAGTTTTTTAAATTCAGAGTTAATCAGTGCTTCTTTTTCGTTCTCAGGCTCCGCAACCCAATCTAACTCAGGTTCTGACTCATCTACCTGTCGTTCATTTAACTGCTGTACACATTCAGAGTGACTTATTATCTCTGTTTGTTGATTAGTTTCGATCACTGAGTCCTGACACTGTTTATCTGCTGCTGGTGCCAATAACGGTAATTGAGAAATTGTTCTATTTTGCACAGGTACAACAGAATCAAAGGGACAATTTGTCTGTTGCGGTTGGGGCGCATCAGCAGAATTTGGGGGTTTAACAAAAGATCCAATATTTGGGGTGTCTGCTTCATTCATTACTTTTCACCCTTTCTCTTATACACATCT
>JANZYY010000035.1 GCA_026419705.1 Fischerella sp. | reverse complement strand
ATTGCCAATAGTTGCACCTTGGCTGAGTCGATCAATTAGATAGAGCTAAATCTGTAATCGCAGCCCTCATTTATAGAAGCTTCCCATTTTTTGGTAGCTTGCATCAACATAGACTCAGCCGCACGCCCTAATTCTTCTGGTGCATATTGCAGGTGTGCTTCCGCAATGCGATCGCGATATGATTGTTCTGAACCCAAGTTCCCAGATGTAGCTGTTTGAAAGCTTTCATCCACTGCTTCAAATCCTGCTGAAAACGGAGCTGCGATCGCCACATATTCCACAGGATGGTTGGTGATGATTACCAAACCAATGTCAAAAACTTGGCTCGTTTACGAAAAAAGTGCTTAAAACTTCATAGATGACAATCACAAACAAAAGATTAAATATGGTACTTTATACTTCGCTAAATTTAGTGAAATCAATACCGTCATGCATCATACAAATTCAAGTTTGATCGATCGTTTTTCCGGAAACTGTAATTGATCTGGTGTTGATATAAATTGAAGATAGAGACTAAATCATCTGTTGGTATAAATCTTCTGTAATAGAAATTAAATTATTTGTGGTTAAATATGCATATTTCAGACAGATGTGTTTGCTGAACAACGCTTGTATTATTGACTATACGATTAATTTGATACGATTGGCTATTTTATTTACAACATAGAGGTGAGTACAATGACTGCTACACAAACAACCTTAACCAAACAAGAACGCAAATCTACTAAAAAGAAAAATTCTTTTCGTAATGTGGATATTGGCACTCCTTTAAAACCCGTGCGCCAACACCAGCCCAAAAAACAGGAATGCGAAGTACTCAGTGATTGGTCGCACGCAAGTTAATTTGCTATTTAGTTATTTAGTTCCACTCACAAAGTTGTGATGGGGGCGTCATGCGAGGGCGACCATATTGATATAATCCATCAACATTCAACACAGCATTGGGGAAAACAATCCAATCAGTGCGACCCCATTCATCATTGAAGCTACGAATGATACTTCCTTGAGCGAGTTTCAACCGTCCCTCTGAGTCCCATTTCCATTCAGATTTAGGAATTTCACTCAACTGATTTTCAGGCGATGATATCATTAGAGCCTCACCTGTAATCAGATTACCATTTACCTCACCCCTGAGACAGACAAAGCTATCGGAGTGAGGATAACCATAATACCCATCAATGCGACTATCTACTTTGGTGAAGTTTAGACAAACTCCAGCTCCGTCTCGCCAGTCTTTCGGATCGGGTTGACTGCAAAATTGGTATTTACCATCTGCTAAAGTTGCGATTGCTGTCTGAGTTTTTGCTTTTTTGTTGACTGGTATTGATGTTGTTTGAGCTGCAACATCAGTTAACATCCCAAATAAAGCCGCCAAGACCGCAATCAACCCAGAAATCTTGCTTGTAGTTAGCATTATCTCACCTCCTACTCTTCGGGAGGTTAGAATTTTTGTCATTCATTGGTCATTTGTTGATTTTTATCTGTTCCAGACAACAAACAACCAACAAAAAATAACATTTTCTTAATAGACTGGTGCGGCTGTGGTAGCTAACCATATGCACAACACCAAGAGCAGCACAGCAATTTTGACAATTAGATAAATTCTGCCGTCAGATACGGGGATATCGTACATCATCTCCACCTCCCTGTACCGATCGCGAGAGCTTTTTAAGGCGTTTCTTTTTACTAAATCAAGCAGAGGTTACTTTTTTGTCTAGCCTCTGATTTTCTCCTATCTCTATTTTCTAACAGAACTGACGATAAAGTATAAAGCTAGTAATTTTTTGATGCTAATTACATTACATATTAGATACTGCCATACTCGGTTAATTTATATTTCCCTATCCATACAATAATTAATAAACTTTATTCCGCGCAGCTCAACCTCTTGTTGCTTGATTACTTGAAATCCTTTGCGCTCAAAAAATCCTTTGGCAGTGATACTTGCTTCCGTAAATAACCTATTGATTCCCAATTCTTTAGCTTTCGTCTCAATCGACTCTAAGAGTTTACTTCCTACCCCCATACCTTGAAAATCTTTATGGCAATAAAAACAATCTATATGTCCATTCGTTTCTAGTTGAGCAAACCCGACGATTTTCCTATCTATTTCAGCTACATAAGTCATTTTGGCATGCAAATTTTGATTCCATCTTTGCTCATCCATGTCTTGAGGTGCCCATGCATCTACCTGCTCTTGGGTATAATCCCGAATATTAATATTGTGAACAGTGTCATAAAACAATTGCATGATTTCTTGGGTATCATGATGATGGAATATTCTGATATTCATAATATTTCTTCATGCAGAAAGTATCTAAATATTAATTATGCTGCTTATATCTCCAAGAAAGCTTAAAATCTTGAGAACTTAGGCAGATTAATTGCTCTCTAACTTGGTAGGAGCAAAGACCATGATTCCCCACAGTAACATTCGTAATATCGGTATTTCCGCTCATATCGATGCTGGAAAAACCACCCTTTCTGAACGGATTCTGTTTTATACGGGCAAAATCCACAAGATGGAGGAAGTGGGCGGTGATGGTGATGGTGCGACAATGGATTACATGGAACTAGAGCGTGAAAAGGGTATTACCATCACCTCGGCTGCGATCACTTGCTATTGGAATGATACGCAAATCAACCTCATTGATACCCCTGGTCATGTAGACTTTACGATTGAAGTAGAGCGATCGCTACGCGTACTAGATGGAGCAATCATGGTACTGGATGGAGTTGCAGGGGTACAATCCCAAACCTACACAGTAGACAGACAGATGAAGCGCTATAGCGTACCGCGGATCGCTTTTATTAATAAACTGGATCGAGTCGGTGCGAATCCATTTCGAGTCGTAGAAGCACTCCGGGAAAAATTATCACTCAACCCCGTAGTATTGCAATATCCCATTGGCTTGGAGGATAGGTTTGAGGGAGTCATTGATTTAATTGAGATGACTGCAAACTACTTTGAGGGTAAAAATGGAGAGCAACGAGTTAAAAAGCCCATTCCAGCAGAATTACAAGCGCAAGCACTTTCTTCACGGGAAAAGCTTCTCGATCAAATATCTATCCACTCGGAAGAGATGATGACAAAGTTACTCAGCGGCGAAGAAGTACCCGCACAAATGATTTGGGATACGATTCGCCAGGGAACTTTGAACTTGGAATTTACGCCAGTATTGATGGGTTCGGCCCTTAAAAATAAGGGCGTGCAGAATTTACTAGATGCGATCGCCCTATATTTACCCTCGCCTCTGGAAAGGCAAGTCGTGACTGCTACGGATGTCTCCACAGAAAAAAAAGTAAAAGTTTATCCCGATCCTGCCGCTCCTGTGGTAGCATTCGCTTTTAAACTAATTGATAGTGAGTTTGGGCAGCTGACTTACACTCGCTTGTACTCTGGTACCCTCAAGAGCGGCGATCGCCTTTACAATAGCCGCACAAAAAAACAGGTACGTGTAAATCGACTGGCGAGAATTGAAGTAGATAAGCGTCAAGAAGTAGAATTTGCCACAGCCGGCGATATTGTCGGATTAATTGGGGTTGAGTGCGCCTCTGGCGATACCCTTTGTTCACCAGGAACAAACCTTTCCCTGGAAGGAATATTTGTACCGGAACCGGTCATGACGATCGCCATCACCCCCAAAAGCCAAGAAGATGTAGATCGTATTTCCAAGGCTTTACACCGTTTTGCCCGGGAAGACCCCACCTTGCACGTCAGCACCGATCCAGAATCGCACAAAACCCTGATGTCAGGCATGGGTGAACTGCATCTGGAAATCTACTTAGAGCGGATGAAAAGAGAATACCACGCCGAAGTTTATGTCGGTGCTCCAGCCGTCGCCTATCGCGAAACAATTACCCAACCTGCAACTTTTGACTATACCTTCAAAAAACAAACCGGTGGTGCAGGACAATACGCTCATGTCATCGGTCGCATAGAACCCTGTGAAGAAGCGTTTGTATTTGAGAACCGAGTAGTTGGCGGTGTGATTCCCACCCAATTTATTCCCGCCTGCGAACAAGGATTTCGGGATGCACTCAAAACCGGATGGCTAAAAGGTTATCCAATTATTGGGGTGAAAGTAATTCTGGAAGGCGGTTCTCACCATCCCATTGATTCTTCAGAGATAGCCTTTCGAGTTGCAGCCAGACAAGGCTTTGAAGAAGCATTTGCCCAAGCTCAACCAACGCTACTCGAACCGATGATGTTGTTAGAAGTAGAGACACCCAGTCAATTTTTGGGACGCATCCAAGGAAAGTTGTTATCGCGTCGCGCCTTGTTGCTAGGTTCACAAACCAGAGACAATGACGTAGTAATTAGGGCAGAAGTACCCTTAGCAGAGATGTTTGGCTATTCTACAGAATTGCGATCGCTTTCCCAAGGTATGGCGACTTTTTCAATGGAGTTTGCAGAATATCGACCCTTACCAGAAAATCTACTCGGTGACGTGCGATGACATCTCCGCCACCCCCTAAGTACATGACTCTGCGCTGACTCTGCGTTAAAAAAAGTGAAGATTGGTGAAGCGATCGCCTTAATTGAAAATACAAGAAAAACTGAGAGAAACGCTAGCTTCCCTCAGTTAACAGGTGGAGGATACTTTATTTCTACTTCTCTGGCTCTAGTACCTTTTCATACAAAACCTTTCCAGTAATATCGTGAATTTTGACTGTCAACTGACCTTGACGATTTACCTCTGCTGAACCAAAAGAATGGAAATTTGGAGGTGGTGAATTTTGGGGAAGTTGTGGTGTTTCAGTTCCTGGAGCTGAGATAAATTCATACTTAGAGCCAAAACTGGGATCTAATTCATTGGGCCCGAAAGCACCCGCATGGATAGGACCAATGACAAACTCCCAAAAAGGATTGAAATCTTGAAAAACTGCCCGTTCAGGTTCATAAGAGATGGCGGCGGGATAGTGTACATCTGCTGTAATCACAACAATATTCTTGATCCTTTCATCTTTAATAAATTTGAGCAACTTGCTCAACTGGACTTCACGACCCAAAACTTCTGGTGAACCTTGACCCCAAGCGTCGCGATCGCTCGTTCCCCCTGTAACAATAGACAAAGGATCGTGAGATGAAATTACCTTCCAGGTTGCTTGGGAAGCCTTTAAATTCTGTTTGAGCCATTCAAACTGTTCTTGTCCCAACATTTCTATACCATTGGGATTGCTATTTTCCGGGTTGGGTCCTCTATAAGACCGCTCATCCAATAGAAACAAATCGATATGCTTACCGTATTGATACTTGCGGTAAATCTGCTTACCGCGGATGGGATTATATTCAAATAACGCTTGCTTGGCTCTGTTTGCCAGAACATCAGCAGACAATCCATTATAAGGTTCTGCCGTTAAAATCTGGCCTGGATACCAATTATTGACCGTTTCATGGTCGTCCCACTGAGAATAGATGGGAGTTTCTGCTAGAAAACGCCGGAACTTTTCGTCTCCCAAATTGTACTTCCAATTCTCGCGAAATTCTTCTAGAGTGACAGCTTTAAAGTTCTTGGTTGGAGAGTTTACCCAGGTTCCACCCCCCACCTCCGCTGGAATTGCTTTTGTGGGTAGAATTTCGTTATCAGCGTAAATAATGTCACCCGCAAAGATAGCAAAGTCGGGCTTTAGTTTCCGCATTACATCGAAGATTAGGTATCCTCCCTGAATGACATCACCATCATAGGCAGTAATCTTGAAATTAGGGTTGCGACCCCAACCCTGACCAGCCAAGTCTGCTCCCCACACAAAACGAACAGGATGAGGTTGAACAGGAGCAGGTGCAGTGCGAAAACTACCAGTTCCACCTCGTCGGATTCTAAACAGCCCTTGTTCCCAAAATACGCGGTAGTAGTAGATTTGATTCGGGCGCAGTCCCACAATGTCAACTTTACCAGTGTAATCTGTGGCTATACTCACCTCAGAACCTGCGATCGTCTGCACCGATCCTTGAAAGTTAGGCGATCGCGAAAGTTTAACCACAAGACGAGCATTCCTCTCGCTATTGTTACGCGCCCAGATAATTGCACTGGTGTCGGTCACATCTCCCGATTGAACTGCATCAGTTTGCTCGGATGTGAAGATAGCAACAGCTGGTTCAAGCCATTTAGATCCCAGAATTAAATTGGCACTAATCGCGCTCCAAGCCAGAAATAAACGCCTATTTAACCGAGTTTTCATCAGGCGACCTCCAAATAGTAAGGTTTCTAGATGGCAAAATCAGGCGAGAACTCTAACATTTGCAACACACGGCTGTTTGTAGGGAGTGGAGAGGCAATATCGGTAAAAATCCTCAAAAATTTTCCCGAATTTTGAGCTTTTCACCTTTGTGCTTGGTGTCTATGTGGTCAAAAAATTGACTTTTGAACCACCAAGGCACTAAGACACCAAGAAAAATACATCATGCCTTGAAAGGACTAAAATTATTAATTGTCAATCCCTGTTGCAACTTCACTACGGGCAACTCTTGCATAAAAAGCTTCTAGGGGAGAAACCATCGTTACACTAGCAGCCAAGACACCAGCTAGTGTTAAAAATCTATGTCGGGAGAAAGCCACTGATTGTTAATCCTGTCAATGACAAAATCTTTCTCCGTGAAAATATACCAATCTAGGGTTAACACTAAATAAAGAGTTAGTTAAATAAAAAGCATTTATGAATAAATTTATTGATTTTGCACTTTATTTGCGCTATTTTGAAGTTCCATCTCTTTATATATTTTCGAATTTCAATTATACGCTTGATATCATGTTGTTTGCAACTATAGCTGCTGTCAGGTAGGTTATGACATCATCCGAGCATAAAACTCTGACACCAAAGGACTTTCAAGCCTGTTAAGAGTTAAAATTTCTCTGCTATATTTTTGACGACAAATTATCGAGTCACGTATTTGACAATAATCAGAAAAATACTGTCTTGCCATCTTGCTTGACTTCGAATACATGCTTGCTGGAAAATTTTCCCGTTGCTTGAGTAGAGCCAATCAGAAGGTAAATTTACTTTTCCCAAAGGTTAAGAAGGCGGAAGTACGTAGACGCGGAGCAGCTTCCGTCGGTAGCTATGCTGAAGGAATCCCTACGCATGAATGCGATGAATTCGATCAAATTGCTACGCATTTATTTTCCTCCATAGTTAAAAGTAGGTGCTTTGGACAGTATGGCAGAGCACGGAGGATTCGGTCTTATATCAAAATATCAAAGTTTACAATCTTTTCTTCTGCCCTCTGCCCTCCGCCTTTCTTCGGTAAAATACTAAACTGCTACCCCAGTACCCCAGCCTGTACTGCTTGCACATCAGGACAGAGAAAAGAAAAGATTGCCTGACTTTTCCACCTGATTATCCAATTAGTTAG
This sequence comes from Fischerella sp., assembly GCA_026419705.1. Taxonomy (GTDB): domain Bacteria; phylum Cyanobacteriota; class Cyanobacteriia; order Cyanobacteriales; family Nostocaceae; genus PCC9605. The sequence goes on along the minus strand of JANZYY010000035.1, from coordinate 10,434 downwards.
GACTTACGCAGGAGTCGCGAAAAACGAACCACATAGACGCGCTTTGTTCGGCTGACCGCAGGGTAGAACACAAAAGACACGGAGAATAAAGAGTTTAAGAGGGTTTTTGCGTAAGTCCTATTGGTAAAACAATCAATTAATTGCTTTAATTGCTGAGATAGAAAAATATTTGCAACAAGTGTGGAAGATGTAGTTACATAGTTTAAAATCAATTAGCTAATAAAAATAATTATGTATAAATTTTTACATGATTTTTATAAATTTCCTTAAACAAAATCCTAAATTATGTTAAATTACGAAACTGAACCCAAGCAATCATCCAAGCAATAATTGTAATGAACACTAAGGAAATTTACAAATGTCTAGGCAAGTTTCTCATCAGAGAAAAATTTTACGGGCTGCAAATGGCAAAGTAATGAAAATAACTGAAATTTTGAAGAAAACACTGGAATTTTGGCGCCTTAGCTTATTAGAATCTGTACCCTTTTTAATTGCTTGTGCAGTATTTTTAAGCATTATTGCTCTCAAAAGCCCTGTTTTGATATTCTGTCTGCTTTTGGGCAGTTTCATCGCAGTAATAATCCACCAAATAGGGCAACAGGTGCATCTGCCAAAAAAATACATTCTCTTGTTACAAATTTTAGCAGTAGCTGCTATTCTCGCTGCATTTTGGTTAGACTATTTTGCAGCCCCTGCCCAGGCGCAATTTTTTAAGAAAGCTGAAGATTTTTTCAAAAACACTTTAACACAAGGTGAAACAACAGGGGCAAACACCCAAGCAGCAGTAAGTTTAATATTCAACGTCTTACGCGCACTTTACTTACTCTACATCGCTGTTTCCTTGATAGGTGTGATTAATGCAGTTCGTAAAGATGAAGATTGGCAAAGTGTAGCAAGAACTCCCTTATTAGTCGTTGTTGCTGTCACTATTGCAGATGTACTCACAGGTTTTGTGATTGGTGACAGTAATACTAACTGAATTCATCTCATAAATTCATCATGTCTCAGGAGCCAGAAAAAGATTTTAGACCTGTAAATCAAATTTTGGGAACTCAACCTTCCTTAGGACCAATTCCTGCCGATCAAGTCCTGCCGTGGACAGTGATTGCCCTAACAGCCTATTTTATTGTTAATGGCATTTTCGGAGGCTTTTTTAAAGATGAGTTTCAAAAATGGTTGTGGACAGCGCTAATTGCTGGTTGGGGAATGGCGACTTGGTGGATATTAACTGGTGGTAGGAGTTGGCGGTTTTTAAGTAAATTTATTGGTGTTCCTACTTGGACTAGAGGCTTTGCTCGCTATCATAGCTTACTGGAAATTAGCCATGAAGCAAAAAATCGGAAAACAAAGCGTCGGCGTCGCCGGAAGCGAAACTAGATTCACACCTTTTGAAGATGCTTTACATTTGGCGACAATGTTACGCGTCTCGCTGAGCGGACGTGACATCGGCGCTTATATTTTGACAAAAGGAAACCAAAAAGACAGGTTTTGCTTTGTCTTTGGTTTTGATTGTCAAGGGATTCACACCACATTAAGACCGGAACAAATTAATACAATTTTTAATAATATTGAAGCTGGTTTAAAAGATATCCCCAGTGGTGAACGAATGACGTTGCACTTGGGGTCTTTTAGTTCAGACAAACAGCGCCAAAAAGAACTAGCTTCTCTAGTAAAGCGTACGCCATCACCAGATATAAAATATTTGCTGCTGTCAGAACGAGCAAGAGTCCAAGAACTAACTCGCGCTGGGATTCGCAAGCCAAAATTTTTGCGGATTTACGTTACTTATACAATTGAACCAGATAGTACGAATACAGATGATTGGATCGAGAAACTTTTAGCTAAAGGTGAGTTGTGGTGGTTAAAATTCAAGGGTGATATCGCAGAAGTAGAAAACCAGCGGATCGAAACAATTATTAATAACGCCTACAAAGATGGTTTTTGTCGCTGGGAACAGCTTTTATCTAACAAAATGGGATTAGATATCAAACCTTTGAGTGCGGAGGAACTTTGGGGAGAAGCTTGGAGAAGATTTAACGATACGCAACCAATAGAAATTCCACAATTAATCACTTTAGATGAAAATGGACTACACGAACAAGCTTATTCAGATTTAGCTAGTACAANATTACTGATAGATAATATTCACAGTACAACTTTGCTGATTGAGTCAGAAGTACCTTGTGCCGATCGCCGCTGGGTTCACGTTAACAATAAATATATTGGCGTGATGAGTTTTATGGAAAAACCCGGTGGTTGGGCAAACAAATCTTCTCAATTGCGTTATCTATGGGAATTGGTGGCTAGAGAGAATGTCATAGATACGGAGATTTTTTGCCAACTGACAGCAGCGAATCCGGCAATAGTGAAAACTACACTGCAAAGAGTGCTAAAGCAGTCAAATGTGACCGCTCTTTTGGCACAAGAAAAAAGTAGAACTATAGATGTTAGCGCGCAATTAAAATTAAAAAAATCCGTAGCAGCACAAGAGCAATTATATGAAGGTGCTGTGCCGATTTATGCGGGTATAGCGATTTTGGTGCATCGTCCCAGTGTCGAAAAATTAGATGAAGCGACAAGATATATTGAAAACTGTTTTCAACGTCCCGCACGGGTAATTAGGGAAACAGAGTATGCCTGGAAAATCTGGTTGCAAACTTTACCAATAGTTTGGGAAGGTTTGTTAGCAAAACCTTTCAACCGTCGCCAGTTATATTTAACAAGTGAAGTACCCGGATTGATGCCTTTAGTGCTCACTAAAGGAGGTGACAAACAAGGCTTTGAATTGATCGCCGAAGAAGGAGGAACACCCGTACACCTGGATTTGTTTAACCAGCATAAAAATTTAGCACTATTTGCCACAACTCGTGCTGGTAAATCGGTATTGGTATCAGGAATTTTGACTCAGGCTTTGGCACATAACATTCCTGTAGTGGCGTTGGACTTTCCTAAACCGGATGGTACGTCTACCTTCACCGACTACACACACTTTATGGAGGAAAATGGAGCCTATTTTGATATTTCTAAACAATCGAATAACTTATTTGAACAACCAGATTTGCGATCGCTAGATCCAGAACAACAGCGCGATCGCATGTTGGATTATATCGCTTTTTTGGAATCAGCCTTAATGACAATGGTTTTAGGCTCATCCAGCGAAAATCAACTCTTGTCGCAAACAGTGCGATCGCTCCTCAACTTAGCTTTAGGAGCCTTCTTTAATGATGAAGGTATCAAAGAGCGGTATAAACTGGCAATGGCTGGAGGATTCGGTAGCCCAGCCTGGCAAAAAACTCCTACTTTAAGAGATTTTCTGTATTTCTGTTCACCAGAGCACTTGGAGTTAGATTCCATCGGAGGTAGGGTTGAAGATGCTCTCAGTCAAATTCATCTACGCTTGCGATTTTGGCTTTCTAGCCGAGTCGGTAAAGCAATTTCTGCACCTTCTAGCTTTCCCACCGATGCTCAACTTTTAGTATTTGCTCTGAGAAACTTATCAGACAGTGAAGACGCAGCAGTATTATCTTTGAGCGCCTATTCAGCAGCACTACGGCGCGCGTTAAGCAGTCCCGCTTCCATCTTCTTCATCGATGAAGCACCAATTCTATTTGAATTCGACCAAATTTCTGACTTAGTCGGCAGAATTTGTGCTAACGGTGCCAAAGCCGGAATTAGAGTCATCTTATCGGCACAAGACCCCGATACAATTGCTAAATCCAAAGCAGCATCGAAAATTTTGCAAAACCTGACCACACGATTAATTGGTCGGATTCAGCCAGTTGCAGTTGATAGTTTCACAAGCATTTTGAAATATCCCCGTGAAGTTATTGCTCGCAATGCAACTGAAAGCTTTTTCCCGCGTAAAGAGGGTATTTATAGCCAATGGCTGTTAGACGATAACGGAATTTATACCTTCTGTCGCTACTATCCAGGTTACGAACAATTAGCAGTAGTTGCTAACAATCCCCAAGAACAAACTGCACGTCAAAAAACTATGCAAGAATATAGCGATAAATATGAAGCAATTTCTGTATTTGCCCGCCAGTTAGTAGCATCACTGCGCGGTGGTGTGTAGTTTTTTAAACGATAAAATCTTTATCTGCGTGCATCTGTGTTCGCATTCCCAAAACTCTATTTTGCTATCAAAAAAGCTTAATATAGTACACAACTGCGTCTAGTTTTTAGGAATATATTAATGCAAAAAACAACTTTGCTGACACTTTCTCTGACATGCTTAGTCATGCTACCAGCAACGGCACAATTAGGCAAGGTTTGGACTGATTTTCAGTCTTATGCTGGAGACTTGCAAGACTATCTCAAAAATAATCTCACCGAAACATTACAACCATTAGAAGCAGACGCTCAAACCGCGATTGATAACTCTACAGGAGATTTGAACATACCTAATCCGAACGCAGCCGGAAAAAGCATTCGTGATAGCATGACTTGGTTTTATGTCACGGATAAATTTGATAATAATTCCACTGTGAGAGCAAATTTAGTTAGTAATGAAATCAACCGCCTAATTACTCGGGGTGCAGTGGCTGGTGTGATGGGTACAAATGGACAACGCACGTTAAGAGAAAAGTTAAAAGCAACTGAGGACTCCCTAGATAGAATTGAAAGTTCAAAAAGTTTTGTAGAAGAAATTTTGGAAAATTTAAAAAATACAATTTCCGATCTCGCTAATCCAGTCACGAGATTGGGTTTAAATCAAGCTGACCTACAGGCACAAAATATTAATATTCAACAAGAACAAGCCAAAATGATCGGGGAAACACTTGGTCAGACAGTGCAGACAAATCAGTTTTTGCAATACTCCAATTTAAATTTAGCGAATATTTCCCAGCAGGTAGAAGAAACAAATCGTGCTCGCAGGGTAGATACATCAGCAGAGGCGGCGCGACTGTTGCGAAACACTTCGCAAATAGATTTATTCGGCAGACAATTGGAAGAATAGATTCAACAGTAAAATTAAAAAAGTTATCCTCACTATGAACATATTTAAAAGATTTCCAAAAAATAAATTATCCCGGATTGTGGGGGAGAGAAGTATAAGTATGAGCACCGGCTCCCGGCGATCGTAACTTCGCAGCGTCTCCGCCCGCCCCCTTAAGCTACAGGCGAGACGCCTACCTCCACAAGAGATTTATTGGATATTTTTGATTTGGAAGTTTCTAATTACAAATCATCAATGAACATCTTTCTTCCTTTTGCCTTCTTTTTTGCCGAAATCGGTGTCCCTGAGATTCTCGATAATGGTGTTACAACTGCTAAAAGTATTTCCGAAAGCTGGGACAATCAATGGTTAGATTTATTACAAAATAATACTAGTGAAAATTTATATGGAACGCTCACGAATGTGGGTGTATTTTTTGCAGTCGGAACCTTGTTATTTTTCATGATACAATGGCTCAGGGATGTTTTATATAGTGAGTATTCCCGTCCGGTCTCGGCTTTGATTTGGCCTTTTATTGTAGTGATACTATTAACTAATACTGGTAACGGTAGCGTACTGTCGGATTTGACGCTGGGTGTACGAAATTTTATTAATACAGTAAATCAGCAAGTGTTGACCACCGCAGATGCCAATCAAAATTACCAGCAAGCATTGAATATGAGTGTTGCAGAAGAAGTAGCAGGTTCTTTGCTGCGTCCTTGCCAGTCACTAACTGGCGAGCAACAAACTCAATGCTTTGTCAGAGCAAAAGAGAAAATCGAGATTCTCTGGCAGGAGTATAGAAATTTATATGGAGATAAAACTTGGATCAACAGATTAGAAAATAGAGTAAATCAGATTGCATACGGTACGGGAAATATATCAGAAAATACATTTAATTCTTTATTGGGTTCCAATATCCAAACTAGTATCAAAAATTTTTTAATTTCCTTACAATATGCCTTCCAAAATTTAATCGAAGCTACTATGCTGCTAATAGCAGCTTTAGGACCATTGGCAGTAGGAGGTTCTTTATTACCTGTAGCTGGAAAACCGATTTTTGCTTGGCTGACTGGATTTCTATCTTTGGGAATCGCCAAATTTTCATTCACTATTATTGCTGTGTTAACTGCTACAGTAATTGTCAATGGACCAGGAGAAGCTAGTAACGCCGACCCCGATTTAATGTGGTTCATGATTTTTATGGGAGTTTTAGCACCTATTTTATCTTTGCTTTTAGCTGGTGCGGGAGGATTTGCAATATTCAACGCTATTAGTAATACAACTTCCTGGGCAAAGGAGAGGATATAAATCAGCAGGAGAAATGAGCAAATGGTGCGCTTATTAGAAAAAAGACAAAAATCAGTCAGTCTTTTAACAACATTTGCGATCGCCACCTTTGGATTGCAAGTATTGGCTTTAATATTTTTAACATTACAAGGTTTAAAAATTCGCCAACTTAGCCTCAGGAAACCTCCTGCTTTTGTGCAATTAATAGCTGGTCAAACCATAAGTGTGACTGATGATTTAGAAAGAAATCCGGAAGCAATTCGGCAATTTGTCAGCAAAACAATGACATCAATGTTTAACTGGTCTGGGACACTTCCACCCCAAAATATTGAAGAAGTCTCAAAACCCAAACCAGATGCAGGTATACTCATCAAAACGTCACAAGGCAATACTAAAAGAGTTAGTACCAGTAGTTGGATAGCGAGTTTTGCCATATCAGAAGACTTTCGCAAAGGTTTCTTAAGTGAAATCGCAGCAATGACGCCCCCAGAAGTTTTTGCGAACAATGCCAATCAAGCAATGTCAGCACAATTAGCAATTAAGCGGGTTTATCCCCCTCAAAAAATCGCACCAGGTAAATGGCGAATTGGCATGGTAGCTGATTTAATTCAAAAAAAACGAGCTAGTGATAGAAAAATCATCACTCCTTTTAATAAGGATTTACTTGTTCGTGCTGTAGATTATTTTCCTTATCCAGTAGACGATACTACTAGCGTTCTGCAAAAAGCAATTTATAGCATTCGTTCTGAAAGATTGGAGATTTACGAAATCCGGAATTTATGTCTGCTGGATAATTATAACAATCTAAGTCCAGATAAATTACAGCAGTGCGGTAGTGGAACAAAATCAGATAGCTTCACCAAATAGTATATTGTAATTTACCGAGTTTATTGTTAATGCAGTTATTTAAATCAGATAATAGAAAAACAAGTATCTTACCACTGTTCGCGGTGGGAACCTTTGGTTTGAATATTTTGACTTTGCTGATTTTGATGTTTCACGGATCAATGTTGCAACAGCTAAGTCGAAAATTAACGCCTCAAAGTTTGGTGCAACTTGCTGACGGTAGGGCGATCGCAGCAGCTCCCACAGAAAATTTAGAACGATACCCCCAGACAATCCGGCGTTTCGTAGGTGAAACTATGACTTTAATGCTGACTTGGTCTCAGCAACAGCAACCAGAAACAATCTGGGAAATTACTTCTGAACTTTTGACCAATGATGTCAAGCAAAAATTTCAATCAGAAGTTATCAATGTAAATACAACAAATCAATTTGAAAATCGCGGTGCTGAAAGTGTATTGGTAATCCAAAGAATTTCTCAACCCCAAAAAATTGGCGATGGTAAGTGGAAAGTAGAATTACAGGCTAATCAATTAATTTTTAGTAATTCTGACAGGTTGGGAAAATCTGTACCATTTAATAAACAAATTTTAGTCCAAGCAACAGATACGCAAACAACTTCACTACCTGACTTACCCGTTTCTTGGAACTTAGCAGTCCATCGCCTCGGCGAAGCTAGGCTAGAAATTTACAATATATGTGAAATCGAAGACAAGAACTGTTCTTGAAATGACACTGAAGCTATACTATGACTCGATATTCAATTCCTTCCCAAACTACCCCAGAAAATTTAGTGAATTCTACTAGCGACAACTACCAACCAGAAGTAGACTCTTCTAGTTGGGAATATAGGATGGCAAGACTGGTTGGTTTTGAAGAAGAATCTCCAGTTTTTGCCGCTGATGATGTGGAAATAGCAAAAGATTCAGCCACTCCGCCGCCACCACCCGCCACTAGAAAACCAGAAGCTTCTACCCAGCAACCCCTTTCTTCTAATCCTTTTGCGAAATTAGCTTTGGTAGGAACTGGTACCTTTGCTTTGGTTTTATTAGCTGGCGGCTTTTTGTCACAGTTGATGAACGCCGGTAATCAAAAGCCTAAAAAAAATAATATCATAGTTCAACAACCGCGATCGCGACCAACGGCCGAATCTCGCCTGGAACAACTAGAAACAGAACTAGAGACTTTAAAAACCAAACTAGCCCTTGCCGAACAAGCGCAGGCGGTAAGATTAGCCCAACAAAAACTCAGAACTGAAAAAATGATCCCAGCTACTCCGACGCCACCGCCAGTCATCTCTAGACCAAGAGTACCAACTCCTGTAAAAACAGTTTACGTGCCTAAGGTAGAAACCCGCGTCGTCAGAGTACCCCAACCCCAGCAACAACCCCTCCCACAACAAACTATTTCAGCGCCAATTGCCAAGCCAGAAACTCAGCCAAACGTTGAATTAACTCCACCTCCTCCACCAGATCCAATGCAGGAGTGGGCAAGATTAGCCAAGTTAGGTAGCTACGGTCAAGTGTCAGTTGCTGCCGCACCTACCGATGCACCTACCGATAATACTATTAATCGTACTCCTCCTGAACCTGTACAAAATCCCACTGTCCAACCACAGGCGACAAACCCCCAGCCTCAAGCAAATCCACAATCTCCACAACCAGAAACTTCTTCTATTATTGGTCAAGCACAAACACAGAATCCCAAGTCAGTAGCAGTAGGAACTAGTACTAAAGCTGTCTTAGCAACAGCTATATTTGGAGAAACCAGCAGAGCAACTAATAATAATAGTAAAAATGACAACAGCGGCAAAAACCTATTTGTTGTCCGTTTGAAAGAACCATTAAAAGCAATAGATGGTACCGTTGTTTTACCAGCCAAAACGGAGATATTAACTGAAATTAGTTCTCTTTCCGAACAAGGTTTGCTGCAACTCAACGCAGTCAAACTAATTAACCAAAATAACGGCAGTCTCACAGAACGCAGCTTACCAGAAAATGCCATACTAATTCGCGGTTCTGAAGGTAGACCTTTAATTGCAAACCAATATAAAAAAGGAGGCTCATCTCTTCTGTGGATGGATGCTGGACAGTTCGTATTGGGAGCGGCTGGTAAAGTCGGAGAGATATTTAATCGTACCGAATCAGAAGTCGTCCGAGATGGTGACTTCAGTTATATTAGAAACAAAAACCCCCAACGCAACATCTTAGCTGGAATTTTAGAAGGTGGGGTCAGAACTGTAGTTCCCCAAATTACCCAACGCAATCAACAGGCTATGTCCCAAATGATGCAACGCAGTAATATTTGGTTCCTACCAGCAGGAACAGAAGTAGAAATATACGTCAACCAAATGATGTCGTTTTAGAGGTTTGCACTAAATAGGGATGTAGATACTTCGGAGTTTAAAGCAGGGTACTACTAAGTCACAATTTAGATTTGATAAATGTTGATTGAGTGAGTGAATCTTCAATCTCGAGGTTGCGTTAAGGTAGTAACGCACCGCTAATATTCCCGTATGCGGCCATGAAAAACAATATCACCTTTCCAGGAAATACGGCAGGTAATTTTCCTTTGTTAACTCTAGCTTCCCTAATTTTTTCGGCTGTAATCCTATTGCTAACAGGTCGTGCTTTAGCAAATAACGCCGTTCTTCGATCCATGTTCTCCTGTCAAGCACAAGGTCTAGGAGGAGCAATACCTACTATCAATGTTTGGTTTCAGCAAGGAACAAATTTAAGCTTTATTCAGGCTGGAGAAACAATTAAAAAAGTTTGGTTAAACGATCCATCGCAGGTGACTATGGATTTTGACGGTCCCATGTGCATGCAATTTGGTCCAGACCGCAATACTAGCATGGGAGATTGTAAAAACTCGGCCGCAAGTGTTATCCAACTCAGACGTATTCAAAAAATAAAAATTCCCGGACTACCCAACACTGACAAAACCCTTTTAACAGTGGTTACAGAAAAACAAGGCAAAAACAAGTTGTATACCTTTGAAATTGTTTATAGTGATGGTAAACCTTATTACCACACTCTCGCTATTTTCCCCGATCCTCCTTCTGCTAATCCAAACCCTTGCGTGAGGGTTGCACAATAAATAAATCGACCAGCAAACCTCCCATTGCAGTGACCAACAATAACGGCGTTAGCCAATCACCCCAACGCACATACAAAGTCTGCGTTTGTCGTCGATAAATTGTTTCGGCATGAACTTCGTAAGTATTGTGTGCGGAGATCCACACAGTTGTGCCATGAGGATCTACAAAAGCTGAATATCCCGTATTAGTCGCCCTTACCGCCCATCGATCGGTTTCAATCGCCCGCATCACATCCAGAGCATGGTGCTGTGCTGGCATAGAT
>JANZYY010000362.1 GCA_026419705.1 Fischerella sp. | reverse complement strand
AGCGTAGCCGCTCAAGAGCCTTCTACCGGGAACGCTTCGGAGCGGTTAATGAGTCAACTTTGCAGCCACTTTGTCAGCTTCCCCGGCTTTGCTCCCGGGCAGCCCGTGAGCGGCAATTCAGCCAACTTACCGGCCTGTGCCGAGGTAATCTTGGCTTGCTGATTCAGAGCGTTCAAGCTGTGTGTAAACCGAGCAAGAACGAGCGACATTTGTTTATATCCTATTACAATTTCAGAATAATCAAACAGCATCAAGCCGGGGTGAAAATCCCCAACCCTCACAAGCTACATGTGTTTATCTTCGCTGGCTGCTCAAAGCGTTCAAGCAGCGCAAGCCGGGGCAAAAAATCCTCTCTCCCCCCGATTGGTTTTGTTTTATCTTCGTTGACGGCTGACGGGCAGCAATAAGCGAAAACCCTGAAAACCTTTCCCCTCCCCGATTGGTTTGGGAATTTCTTCGCCAGTGGGCTCACAGGAGACAAGCAGCGCAAATTCTGAAAGGGGCAATTGATTTTACCCCCCATCTCATTTTTCCTTTTTTAAGTTTGCTTCTAAAGCATCACTCAAGTTCATAACCATTATTTATTGTGTCTCCTTGTTTTTGAATCAAATACATAATTATGATTTTATGTAATAAATTTTATATAATTTTATTTAAATCCTTTAATTTTAAAAAGGCTTAATTTTTAATATTTTCATCCAAAGAAAAAACGGATATAATAAGATATGTTGAATACTATTAGATAATCCGTGCCTACAAAGAAGAGCATTTTGCTAGCCAACTGGTTTTGTAAAATTTCATCTTTCGTGCAGCACGATATAACAAGGAGAGCAAAATTTTGAGTTTTCGTTATATTGGTTCAAAAGCAAGATTAGCAGAATTTATCGCAAAATATATTGGTACTCCAGCATCGTCCAGCGGCTTTTTTGTTGATGCTTTTTGTGGAACAGGAGTTGTCGCTGAAACAGCAGCTAAACTTGGTTGGCCAATTTGGCTTAATGATCATTTGATTAGTGCAGGAATTATTGCGGCTTCCCGTTTGGTATCTGAAACAGAAGTTCCTTTTAGTAATTTTGGAGGTTATTCTAAAGCAGTTTCTTTACTTAACGAGCTTAAGCCAGCTAAAGGATTTATCTGGCGTGAATATAGCCCAGCATCACTTCAGCTAACTGGAGTTGAGAGACGATATTTTACTGAAGAAAATGCAGGTTGTATTGACGCTATTCGTGCGCAAATCTGTTTATGGAAAGAGAATGGGTTATTAAATAAAATCGAAGAGCAGCTTCTTATAGCTGATTTACTCGGTGCAACAAACAGTGTAGCGAATATCGCAGGTACATATGGCTGTTTTCTATCAAAATGGACAGACAAAGCAACTTGTAAACTAGCATTGGTGCCAAGAGAACTTTTACCTAGACCTATCTGTGTACGTATTACTACACAAGATGTAACCAAACTTCAAGTATCTCCAAATGATTTGGTTTATTTAGATCCTCCATATACGAAACGGCAATATGCAGCTTATTATCATATTCTCGAAACAATTGCGTTAGGTGATGAACCGATTGTTGAAGGTGTAACTGGACTACGTCCTTGGCAAGAAAAAGCATCGGATTTTTGTTATCGAACTAGAGCATTACGGGCTTTAACTGAATTAGTCATCGGGTTGAATTCAAGGCGTATTCTTCTTTCCTATAGTGAAGAAGGTCATATACCTATTGATGACTTAGTTCATAGTCTTTCTCGAATCGGAACAGTTATTCCGAAAGCATTGACCAATATAGGACGTTATAGACCCAACCAGACTGCGAGTTCCAAACAATCATCCGTATGTGAATATTTGATAGTCATTGAGAAGCAGGTACAAACTAATGTTATGGGGGTTGTAGTATGAGTTGCTCTAAGTCATATGAGATGCAGCTTTTAGAGCCCGCAGAAAATTTACTAAATAACATATCGAGTTCTACAAATTGTGAAATATTTGAGTTCCGTTTGCAGATGTTGGAAGCTGCTGCAAGCCGACTTGGAGGTTTTTCACTAAAAGAGTATAATGACGAATTTAAGATTTTACCTATGGTATCATATGAATTTATGAATCAAATTGGGGAACAACTAATTGAGGTTCTAAGTTCAATTCCTATACATCCATCACTAGCTTTGAGTGCGTTATCACGGGAACCATTAGGTATGTCTGAGCAGCGTAAAACTGGTGCGTATTATACGGACTATCGGCTTGCGCAACATATAGCAACACTTGGGAAAACGGAATTACATGAAAATTCAAGAGTCTTAGATCCTGCTTGCGGCACAGGTATTCTATTAGTTGCTATATCAGTTGCATTGTGTGGTATTGATCGTAAGAAAGCAAGAAAATGGTTATCACAGTGTGTTTTTGCAACAGATTTATCGCCTACAGCTTTACGCGGTGCACGTTTAGCACTTGCATCTTTGTCTGATGACCTTAATGCAATTCGAGAAATGTGGTCTCACTGGAGAGTACAGGATAGTCTTATTGCTCCAAGCGACGCATGGAAGAAAATGTCTCCGCAGGGGTTTGACCTAGTAGTCGGGAATCCACCATGGGAAAAGATAAAATTAACTCGGCATGAATATCTAAATGAAACTGGAGACATTAGATATTATGGCGAAGAGTATTATAATATGGATTCGAAAACGTATCATACAAAGCGTAATGAGTTTAAAGATTATGCACTTACACTTAAAGATAAATTTAAGCTTTTAGGTTCAGGTGAGATTGACCTATACATGGCATTCTTTGAATTGTTTTCACAGTTAGTTTGTCCGGGTGGGAAAATTGCAATGCTTATTCCTGCAGGGCTTATTCGTTCTCAAGGCACTGAAATACTTCGTCAATTTCTATTTGAAAATGGGCGGAACATATCTATTGAAGTAATTGAGAATCGTGCAAAATTTTTCACCATAGATACTCGGTTTAAATTCCTAGCTTTAAATTATATTCGTCGAAAAGAAAACGACGAAGTAGCAAGAGATTTAATTTACTTACGCCATGCAACTGGTACTACTAATGGTATGAAATATACTGGTGTTGCTCAGTTAGGTCGTGCAACGCTTAACCAAATTCGCCCAGATCTTACTATTCCCGAAGTGCGGAACAAGAGGGAATGGCATCTATTCGTTTCCATGATTAAAAGTGGTATAAAGTGGTCGGATATATCTTCTAAATGGTATCCTGCAATTGTACGTGAAGTAGATATGACTGGTGAACGCGATAAGTTTCAAACTGAAGCTTTGACATCATGTTTACCCGTAGTAGAGGGGCGTATGGTTCAAGCTCATAGATTTGGGGCTAAAGTATATATAACAGGTAGAGGACGTAAGGCTATATGGACTCCGAGGTTGGCGGGGCAGTCGTTAATAGCACCTCAATTTTGGATTAAAAAAGACAACCTTTATGATAAAATTCTAGAGCGAAGTAAAATATACCGTGCAGGATTTTGTGATATAGCTGGTCAAACAAATGAGCGCTCTATGATGGCAGCAATAATACCACCAGGAGTAGTTTGTGGGAACAAAGTTCCAACTATTACATTTCCTAATGATCCATCAGAGCAACGATTATTACTCTGGGTAGGGATAGCAAATAGTTTGCCGTTCGATTGGATGCTGAGGCGTGTACTTACAACAACAGTGAACTTCTTTCTCCTATTAGGTTTGACATTACCTAATCTTGAGCCTAATACATTACCTGGTCGTTATATCGTTCATGCGACTAGGGAGTTAATGAAAATAGATACAATGGGTAAATTCGACCCATGGCGTATGGCCGAATTGCGAGCCAATATTGACCTTGTGGTTTTGGCAGCTTATGGTCTAGGATATCAAGACTTGGTAATAATGCTGCAAGACTTCCCTTTGTTGGATCGTGGGCAACCACCAATATATAATGAGAAATATTCAACAATTACACGTGATTTTCTGTTACAATGCGCAGCAAGGAGATATTATGTATCCGATAGGATAATCTCAGAGCGTGTCGAAGCTGCTCGTATGATCGGTGCATTCCCATATATCCCATCAGAGATGGTATCAGCAGTGTTTGACAACAAGAAGGAGGTACAACAAAGTGAGTAATGAGAATACCTTAGCACCTAGCGGAATTAAAAGGATTATCTACAAAGAGATTGTTGATGGAGACCGGCGTAAGTTTAAAGCTCGCTCAAACGATTCAGAATCCGGCGGGGGTGCCCGAGATTTGCGTTTTCGCCCATTTGAAAGGTTGGGACAAGTTTTTGAGCGTATGTTTCCTGATAAAAATGATCAAGGAATATGTGTTGGTCGTTTCTATTGGGTAGAAGATGCACAGACAGTATGTAAAGATGCATATTTTCATCCACCAACGACCTCGCGCCCAAATGAAGGACGTATTGCAAATATCGATAAGTATTTACCTAAAAACAAGATACCGGCGGCTGATGGGGGTAATAGAGTTATCTTATTATTGGTACAACGTACCGATGGAACCGTATGGCCTTCTTTTACTACAGAACGTTCATTGGAGTCTGGACGCTGGGACAGACAAGTAAGTGAAGCTATTCTAAGCGGTCTGCATGCGCGGAGACGTGCAGGTGTGGCTGCGACTGGCTTTATAGATTTTGAAGTCGGGGAGGTTTACCACAATGGCAATTAATTGTACAAAAGAGTGCATGGATATTCTTAAATTATTAAAAACCAGGAAGAATGTGATTATTTCTGGTTCTCCCGGAACAGGTAAATCTCGACTTCTTAACGAAGTTGCTAAAGCTTTTGAGACTGCGCCTATTGCGCCGGTACATGCTCATACACCTGTCCATATTCCAGATGCAGAGATTGTTATTCCAGAGGTGCCACCTGCTGTTGACGAAGACCTTATATACTTTCAGAGCATATGGCCTGCAAATAGTCGGACAAATCGAAAGGTATTCAGGACAACTTTCCATCAAAACTCTAAAAACCGGGATTTTATAACAGGGGTGGTTCCTAAAATAAATGACAGTGGTTTTAAGGTGGTTCAAGGTATCTTGTACCGGGCTAGTGAACATGCAAAATTGAATGATGGAGCGGCTCTACTTATAATTGATGAAATAAATAGAGGGCCAGCAGTGCAGGTGTTTGGCGGTAGTATTGTTGCTATTGAACCAGATAAACGTTTGGCAGACGATAATAGTCGTAAATTAGAGACGCAATTTTTCGAAATAATTGACCCTAATGGTGATATTATTGAATATGCTTTACCTAACCACCTATATATTCTTGCTGCAATGAATCAGGCTGATGCGTCAGTTGAGCCGATGGATGTTGCATTTCTACGCCGTTGGGCTTCATATCAATTAAAACCCGACCCTGCGATACTTCGTAAGCATTTTTCAATTACCGCCACTGACCCGGTTCCTCTTGTACCAACTACAGTGACACATGTATATGAAGCATCAGTGCTTGCATGGGAAGCAATAAATAGCCGTATTCGAATTGGAAGAGGTCCTGAATTTCAACTTGGACATGGAATTTTTCTTACATATGGCGATACTCCTGCATCGGATGTTCCAAATGCATTGGAGGAAATAGTGCAAGTATGGAATACTATTTACACTCATGTTGAGGAGGTGTTCTTTGGAGACTTGCGAGGTATTGCGGCTGTATTAAATATTAAAGCTGGACAGACTAATCATCCTTATGTTTTAAAAGAGACTACTTTCGCAGATGAACCACGACTTGAG
>JANZYY010000361.1 GCA_026419705.1 Fischerella sp. | reverse complement strand
GGCAACTTCAGCGCTTCCCAACTTTTGCGAAGGAATTCAATATTTTGGGGAAGCGTTACCGGAATTTGAAATTTATGGTGCAACACCAGCAATAGAGTCGGGAAAAGAAGCGATCGTCACTCCAGAAGAGCAAGCATGCGTGTATCAAACTTTACTAGCTGCTGATGCTTTGCGTTACCTGACACTGCAAATTACCGGGAGTAAAGCCTCTGGACACCCAGGCGGTTTCGCATCTCAAGCGGAAGCCTATGCAGCTCTGGTCATGCTCGGTTACAAAAATATTATTACGGAAGTAGGGCACCATGCCCCCGGATTTTATAGTGCCATGTTCTTGGATCGCTCGTTAGAGGACATGGGCATTTATACAGTGCAACAATTGCGCGATCGCTTCCGGGAAAGACACGGATTATTAGGACACCTTTCTGGTTACATTCCCGGTATCCTCGCACCAGCAGGTCCCTTGGGACAAGGACAACACTTTGCCATGGCTGCTGCACTATTGCACAAAGACAAGCTATTCCCCTTCACCCTTGGAGATGGGGGACTGGGTGAACCCTACGTCATGAGTTCAATTGCTCATTTCCATACCGCTTATCCTGGTGTTACCAACTTCTTACCAGTGTTGGTTTGGAACGGTTACAGCCAAGAACACCACAGTATGGTTTCCATCAAAACCAACGAACAGATGATGGCATACTGGCATGGTAACGGTTTTGACGAAGTCGTATTAGTTGATGCCAAGGACTTTGATGACAAGAATCAACCAGGGGATTACGTTGATAGTACCGCTTTTTCCTTTGAGCAACGCCTGGCCTTTACCAAAGCTGTGTTGATGGGTGTAGATGAAGCAGCCCGTTCTGCTTTGAGTGGTAAATTGACTGTATTTATAATTAAACAACTCAAAGGCGCAGGCGTCCACGCCCGGGGTGCAAAATCTCATAACCTCTATCCCAAAGATACACTCGATGCACCCCATATTATGAACGCGTTGAAAGAACGCGCCTTACCTGTGAAAGCTTGGCAATTGGTGCGAACAAACTTTGAACGCGCCGGCGGTGGCCCGGCGGCGAAAACAGTCGTCACCGAATTTGAATATCCCTTGCCAGAATTAGACGCATTACCTTTAGAAGAATATTCCGTAGGTGGAGATCCCAAAGTCTCCACAACAGCAATGGGACGTTTGGTGGCAAAAGTCGGACAAATGGATGAAAATTTCCTTGTCACCAACGCCGACGGTAACGAAGCATCTGGAATTGGCAACATCAACCAAGCATTAAAGATTATTCACCCAACAACTGACGACTTATACAATCAAAATCCCGGCGGAAAAGTTTACGAACCTTTGAGTGAAGATGCTTGTGCTGGGTTAGCGGCTGGTTTATCGTTGATGGGTGCCAGAAGTTTGTGGTGTTCTTACGAATCCTTTGCCATCAATGGCTTACCAATTTGGCAAACGGTAACACAAGCAATGGCAGAATTACGGCGTCCTACCCCCTCAACAATTACATTATTCACCGCTGGCGCATTAGAACAAGGGCGCAACGGTTGGACACACCAACGTCCGGAAATTGAATCTTATTTCGCCGCAATGATGCGCAATGGCAATGTCTTCCCATTATTTCCCCCCGATGCTAACAGCATTCAAATTTGTTATGACTGGGCGCTAACAACTAAAAATAAGGGAATTGTCATTACTGCAAGTAAATCACCATTGCCAATTCGTACTACTTTCAATATGACTCGCAAAGGCTTGCGGGATGGTGCGGTAGTTTTACAAGAAGTCGATCCCTCCCAATCCTCCCTTAACCAAGGAGGGAGTAAAAAGGTAGTGTTTGCCGTTGTTGGTGACATGACATTAATTCCAGTCTTTGAAGCCGCTGCTTTCTTGGAAACAGAAGGTATAGGAGTGAAGATAGTTTCTGTGATTAATCCCCGCCGTTTATATCGCCTTCACGACACTGCTTGGGATACCTGCGCCGAACCTGATGGTGGTTTCATCGATGATGAAAAATTTGCCGAAATCTTTGATGGTGATGCGCTAATTGGTGTTACTGGTGGTGCAGCGGCGATGTTAGAACCCATTATGCTGCGGAGTACCTGCAAGCGCGATATCTTTGCGTGGAAGCGTGGAGAGACAACAGCAAGTGCAGGTGAGTTGATGGCGTTTAATGGTTTGACAGCGGAGGCGTTGACGAAACGGGCAATTGAGTTAGTGCATTAAGTTAGGGTTTGTTAACTCGATAAATCTAAATTTCTAACCGCAGATGTACGCAATAATTGTGCAGTCTTTCTTGTTTGAGGCGTATATTTGCGGTTCTTTTTAGTTGTTAGGTATACCAGAGAGATATAAAGAGGAAATATGATACTTTGTTATAGTGGATATATAAAAAATTAATTCTTATGAAATTCCAAATATAATCTAGTTTCAATAGTTAGAAGTTTTTTTATATGCAAAACTCTCAACCAACATCAAACCAGCCAATAAATAACCTTACAATAGCAGACTTGGAAGCTTTAATAGTCAAAATCGTTCAGAAAGTTCTCAAACAAAAAACAGAGAAGCTAGAAACTGTACAGCTAAATAATCCACCACAAGCCTTTTTAGAAACCTTTGGAGCATGGGAGGACACGCGTATTACAGAAGAAATCATTAATGATATATATTCAAGCCGTACTATTGCAACTGAGGAACATAGTTAGTGAAATACTTACTAGATACTGACATCTGTATCTATTGGCTTAAGGGTCGTCAGTCGGTTAGAGACAGAATTTTTACAGTAGGATGGAGTTAGATAAGTATTTGCGTCATCACAGCAGAACTATAACATTAATGGTGCATACAACTCCAATCGAGTCGAAGAAAATTTAACTCGTGCAGAACAATTTATTCAAAATATACCTGTTATATCTTTAAACGATAACGCTCTCAAACACTTTGTTGAATTAAAGGCTGAACTCCGTAGCATAGGACGACCAATTGCTGATTTTGATTTACTAATTACTAGTGTTGCACTGGCAGAAAATCACGTTATTGTAACAAACAACACTCGACACTACAACCGCATTCCTAAACTGCAACTGGAAAACTGGGCTTGACCTTAGAAACATTAAAAATACGTCATTTGTAAATAATTAGATTTTGATAAGTAATTGTAGGTTGGATTTCACTTCGTTCAACCCAACATTAACCGAAATTAGGATATTGTCAAACAGCTAAAAACTATCAAACCCGGAACTACTGCATATACTGATGCTCAAAAGTTACTTGTATCGGCACAGGAGCTTCTGAAATCATGACATTTTATCAATATGTATGGCGATCGCCAAGCTTTATCATCCATAATTAGTAGCAATAGAAAGCGCGATCGCCCTTATTAAACACCTAGACTCTGCGAACCTCTGCGCTTACCTCCGCGACCCTTTGCGTTTTAAATCCCTACTTTTTATGCAAAAAAGTGAGCGCTGAAGCACTCACTACAAACTTATATACTTGTACATTTCAAGTGAGTGCATTACTTTTTCACTAAAATATATGCATTAGCATATTCAGGCAATTGACTAATATACCTCCCAAAATCTTTTTGATTCTTAAAAATACCTGCCAAAAAATCAAGCTGATAAAGGTTAGGTAAAAATGCCCCGCCTGTATCTGCAATCACTCCCATTCTTAGACGTTTGTTTCTACCTTGACCATACTCCATCACAATCACTCTACCTAAACCAATATTCAGAACATCTCCAGCAAAAGTCACTCCTGGCTTGATCGAAATTTTTGCATCTATCTTATATCCATACCCTTTAATAGCATCAACTTTTTTAAAATACCAATAACGCTTTTGTGCTGTTGGTTTCACTCCTCGAATAAAAGGAATTTCATTGTTTCTATCCACATTAAAAAATCCCTGCGAACCATCGGTAAAATTAATCAGTATTGTTCCTTGCATTAACGCTTCTTCCAAGCCTTGGCGAGTTAGATATGCTAGGGGTTCCACTTTCCCAAATTCTTTTCCGCCTGGTTCATATATACCAGATAAAACATCTTGTTTTGTGTATCTGGTGTAGAACTTATCAGTTATATAGTTATCTTTTAAGCTATAAATTGCTGTATTATAAGTAGAAGTTTTTTTGCGAGAACCTGGATAGCTAAAAACAGCATACTTTGTAATTCGCAACCTTTTTTGCTTTGGGTTCTGCGGTTTATAAGCAGCCCATTTGATGACTCGAAAATGGCTATTGATAAAATTAGGATCTTGTAAACGAGTAGCTCGATTATTGGCAATATCTTCCTTTAAGACCGCAATCATAAAATCTAGAGTTTTAAGAGTATCCTGTAAAGTAACTCCAGCAGTACCAAGCAAGCCTGTACGTAGAATATCTGGGTCTTGCTGAGCGTAATTTTGGTAGTATTTTCTTGTATTGGAGAGAACAAATAATAAATCTTTTTGATTGAAATTAACTTTTGCAGTGGGCAATTTTTCTGAACTGAGAACCTGACTACCATTAACGCTAAATTTATATTTTTTAAACTCATCGATTACTTTATAAGGTGTAGACGCTGCTACCAACTCTTTGCCAGATGAAGTAGTGTGCTGAGCAGTTAAACCATCCTGAAAACTCGTAGTGACTAAACGAACTGGTTGACTTGAGGGTTGAGAAATCTGCTGCTGAGCTTTCGACTGAGTATGTGCATAATTACTACCTAAACTGACTAGCGATACGGTAGCAAAACCTAATGTCAGGAAAAATTTTCGGTTGAATCGGATACTCATAAGTTGGACAATAAATTATCTGACGGTGTTTTGTGTGAAAAAATACCATATTCACAGTACTTTACCTCTAAAACCTAAAATATATACAGTTATCTTGCCTCGATTCCAAATAATTCAGATGAACAACAAAATCAAGCCTGACTGGGCTGGTGAAGGGTTGCTTTCTCGGTTCGTTAACTTACTAATCCAAACCAGACCGATTTACAACTTGATGAAACACCAGGCAAGGCAAGTACTTATTAAAACTGCTGAAAAAAACGGTATTCCTTGGCGCAAAAACTGCGAAACCCTAGAAGCATCGGGGGTAAAACAGCGGTTGGCAGAGATAGTCAACTCTAAAATTGTTTACCCCGATTACTATCAAGTACCGTTTCATGCCTACCCTGAGGGCAACCTTTGCTGGCAAGCTGCTTTGGAAGCCCCCAGCGCTACTTACTCGATGGCTTTGCGGGTATGGCCTAAAGAAAACTTAACTTGGGAAGCTGCCCACGAACGCCTAAGAGGAAGCTTTCATCAAGTTTTGGCGACTTATGGACCGCAGCAGGTAAAGGATATCTTAGACATTGGCTGTTCAGTGGGCATTTCTACCCTAGCGCTGCACCGCTATTATCAGAAAAAGCAAGACCATCCTGTTCGTACCGTGGGTCTAGATTTATCTCCTTATATGCTTGCTGTTGCCAAGATTCTAGATACCAATCGTGAAATATCTGAGTGGCTTCACGCCAAAGGAGAAGATACAGGACTACCTGACAACTCCTTTGACTTGGTAACTCTACAGTTTGTTACCCATGAACTGCCGCATTATGCTAGCAAACAAATTTTCGCTGAAGCTTGGCGACTGCTGCGACCTGGTGGTTATATTGCATTAGTAGACAATAATCCTCGCTCTCCCGTCATTCAAAATTTGCCACCAGTTCTATTTACTTTAATGAAAAGTACTGAGCCTTGGAGTGATGACTACTACATGT
>JANZYY010000360.1 GCA_026419705.1 Fischerella sp. | reverse complement strand
CCTTTATGTATCTATAGTTGACCAAGTATTGGGGAATATTTGTGTAGTTTTACAGGATTTTATCTCAAACTTCTTTGAAATTTTATAAAAGTCTTTTTGGACTTAGAAAACAGCACTTTGAAAAGGCGATCGCTGCGATCGCCTTTTCAATCTCTGCGGATGCTTAAGACAATATTAACCTTATACCTTCTACCCTCGTACTTATACCTTGAGAGGTACATACGCTAGGCTAAGCATAGCCACCATAAAAGACGGAAGTCTTCAGGAGAAATGCTATGGCTACCACTTTATCTGTACCAAGTTTTATAGAATCCTTGCTAGGTCGAGAAGCAGAAGACCTGCTGACATACAAAGCCAAAGTTTCCAAAGATTTACTGCACCTACCTGGTCCCGACTTTGTAGATCGAGTCTGGTTAAACAGCGATCGCCATCCCCAAGTTTTGCGTAATCTCCAGCTACTTTATTCCACAGGCAGACTAGCCAATACTGGTTATCTCTCCATTTTGCCAGTAGACCAAGGAATTGAACACTCAGGGGGTGCATCTTTTGCACCTAATCCCATGTACTTTGACCCAGAAAATATTGTGAAGTTGGCGATCGCTGCAGGTTGTAATGCTGTTGCGACAACTTTAGGAGTATTGGGAGCAGTTTCGCGCAAATATGCTCACAAAATTCCTTTTATTGTCAAACTTAACCATAATGAACTACTGACTTATCCCAATCAATTTGACCAAATTATGTTCGCTTCAGTCGAACAAGCTTGGAATCTGGGCGCTGTAGCAGTAGGTGCGACAATTTATTTTGGTTCGGAACAATCTTCTCGACAAATTCAGGAAGTCAGCCAAGCTTTTAAACGCGCTCACGAACTGGGAATGGTGACAATCCTGTGGTGCTATCTGCGTAACAGTGTTTTCAAGCAAGATAAAGACTATCATCTTGCTGCTGACCTCACAGGGCAAGCAAATCATCTGGGCGTGACTATCGAAGCTGACATTATTAAACAAAAGTTACCAGAAAACAACAATGGTTATGGAGCAGTAGCCCAAGCAACTGGTAGCAGTTACGGCAAAACTGACAAACGGGTTTACACTGATTTAACAACAGATCACCCCATCGATCTAACTCGTTACCAAGTGCTGAATTGTTACTGCGGACGTGCAGGATTAATTAATTCTGGTGGTGCATCTGGTAAAAATGACTTTGCAGAAGCTGTCCGCACCGCAGTTATTAACAAACGCGCTGGCGGTATGGGATTAATTTCCGGACGCAAAACCTTCCAGCGTCCTTTTGAAGAAGGTGTGAAATTATTCCAAGCTATTCAAGATGTTTATCTATCAAAAGAGGTAACAATCGCTTGATTTTGCCTAGAAGTAGGGATTGTCGATCCTTTCAAAATCAGTGATTAACCACAAAGGCACCAAGACACTAAGAATTCAGCAAGTTACCAATCTTTGTGTCTTGGTGTCTTGGCAGAAACAGGGGGATGAATTTATCTTCTCCGAGATATTCTGCGAACCTCTGCGTTTAAAAAAGCAAAGCTGGTTTAGGATTGAGCAATACCCACAACCAGGCCAGAACTAAAATCCCTATCAGACTAAACAGGCGCAGCAAGAATTTTTTCATGACAACAGTGTTGTTTGTTGTTTGGTGTTTGGTGATTGTTGCAAGCAAGGATGAACAATCAACCACTCACAAATTACTATTTCCAATCTTTTCCTATCCTAATAGTGAGATCGGATTCTAAATCGCCAGCTGACGATACCTCAATAGTTCCTAAGCCTAGTAATTCTCGTAGTTTTTCTGCTGCTTGGCGGTTGCTTTTTTGAACGATAATTTTAGTTTCGCTGCGCCAATCCGGCCAATCTGGCACAGCATAAACTTTTTGAAAGCCTTTGTGTTTGAGAGAGTTAATAACTTTTCCAGTTAGCTGGGGTTGATTAGAGGCATTTTGAATAGCAATTTTTAAGCTAGGTAGGGGACGCACATCTGGCTTCAGACCACCGATATTTACTCCAGTATATTTATTGAGTAATTCACCTTTGCCAGTCAGATTCAGCCAATAGCTATCAGGATCTGCACTTAAACGACTGAAAATGCCAGGTAGCAAGGTCATTTGGAAGTTTTCTCGCTCTAGGTTCAGAGAAAAGTTGACCAGTGCCATCATTTCTTCGATTTTCAAGTTTGTGTCAAAGTACTTGCCCATGATATGCACTAACTGTGGTAACCGAGGTAAAACTGTGGGACTAAACAAGCGTTCTCGTAGTGCCACTAGCAGTGCTTGCTGTCGTTGTACTCTCTCTAGATCCCCCGTTTTAGCTTCGCGATAACGCACAAACTGCTCTGCTTGTTCACCGTTGAGAGTTTGCCAACCACTGACTAAATTAATTGAAAACTTGCCAGCAGAGTCTTTGTATTCCATTGGTTTGGGAACAAATACTTCTACTCCACCTAAGCGATCTACCAACTGTCGTAACCCACCAGTAGAAATACGAATGTAGCGGTCTATTGGTGCATTGCTAAGGGTGCGGCTAATCACCCGCGCTGCCAATACTGGCCCCCCTTTAGCATTTGCATCGGATACCTTGGTCAATCCTTTCGATTCTGGAATTGCAATCATGGTATCCCTGGGAATTGAAAGTACTCGTATTGTTTTGTCCTCAGGGTTTAGCCTCACCAATAGTATGGTATCGCTATGAGCGGCAAAACTTTCTGGTGAGCCGTTCACTGCACCACGAACTGGTTCTATACCCATCACCAAAATATTCATTGGGCGTGTGAGTTTGTACTGGGAAATATTGTTCCAAATTTCCCCAGGCAATGGCATTTTTTCGGCATCGGCTCCTCCCATGCCCAATTCTTCATCTGTTCTATCTATATCACTCCATAATGGAGTCCAAAGTGCTAATGTTGATACCAACAATCCTGAGAGTGTAATCCCTACAACTACTGTCAAAAGCCAAAATAACCATCGAGGCATAGCCAAACCCAGCCTGTAATAAAGCTGGCTAGGAATGGAACCTACAGACTCTACCAAGTTAGAGGAAACATTTGCTTGCTGTTGTGTCACTCCCCCTTCAGTTGATTGTCCTAATCTTTGAGATTTACCCTGATTTTTGATACGTGTTACTTGTTTAACCACAATTATCTCCCCACTCAACCACTCCCTAAACCTAATGTTAATGCAAGCAAAAAATCTTGCCAGTGAAGGACATCACAGTACACTTAGTAGTGTCCTTGAGTAAGTTTTTATGACAACATGACTAGACCATTGTTCCCTGTAATTCTTGCTGGTGGTAAAGGTGAGCGTTTTTGGCCTTTGAGTCGCCGAAACCGACCCAAACAGTTTTTAAATTTAGATGGCAGTTCTAGAAGTCTCTTGCAAGCAACCGCTGACCGACTGCTACCATTTGCAGTCAGTTGGGACAACTTGTGGGTAATTACTTCTAGTCAGATAGCTCAAGGAGTTAAAGACCAACTGCCCGAACTGCCTACTAACAACTTACTAGTCGAGTCTCAGGGAAGGGATACTGCCGCTGCAGTTGCTTGGACAAGCTTGGAAATTAAACAGCGTTATGGAGATGACGCCGTTGTTGGCTTTTTCCCTGCTGACCACTGGATTGCCGATCAAGATGCTTTTGCACGCACATTATATGCAGCAACTGAGCTAGCGGCAAGCACAGCAGCAATTGTCACGCTGGGGATCAAGCCCACCTTTCCATCAACTGGCTACGGTTACATAGAACAAGGTGAAAGAATTGGTTGCTTTAATGACTTGCCAGCTTATCACGTCAACCGCTTTACTGAAAAGCCTGACCGGCAAACGGCAGAAAATTTCCTTGCTACGGGGCGTTTTAGCTGGAATAGCGGCATGTTTATTTTTCGGGCGGGTGTTGTTCTCAAGGAACTGCATATCCACGCTCCAGAAATCATTGAACCGTTAGAAAAGCACGGCCCTGATATCTATCCTCAGATACCTAAAAAGAGTATAGACTATGCTCTCATGGAAAAAACGAATTTGACACATGTCTTACCAGTTGAGTTCGGTTGGGATGATTTGGGTGATTGGAATGCGATCGAGCGCCTATTGAAAAAAGAAAATTCACCAAATGTAGAACTAGCTAACCATGTAGGATTGGATACCCAGGGTGCAATTGTCTATGCCAGCAATCCCGATGATGTAATTGTTACCATAGGTCTAGATAATGTAGTAATTGTTCGCGATCGCAATGTCACCCTGGTTGTGAAGAAAGACCGTACTCAAGAAATCAAGCAGATCCTCAAAACTTTAGAAAGCAATCCCCGATTCATGGAACTGCTATGAAGGAATGAGTTAGTGGATAGTAGATAGTAGTTAGTGGTAAACAACCACCTACTAACTACTAACAACTAACCACTAACAACTAACCACTAACTACCAACTAATGACAGAAGCTGAAAAGGCAAAATTTTCGATATATATAGACTGTTGGGTGCTTGTTTGCTCGTTATGGAAAGCATCAATCTTCAGCCTTTCGCTAAAACAATGGCTATTAATTCTATTATTGCCTATCAAAATTATATTTCTCCGCACAAAGGGTTCTCTTGTCCCTATCGTCTATTACATGGTGGGGATTCCTGCTCTGACTACATCAAACGAAGCTTGACCGAACAGAGTTTGACAGAAGCCGTCAAATCATCTTTACAAAGATTTAAAGATTGTGCTAGTGCTGGCAAAATTCTGACAAAAACCACTTCTGCAAACAACTTCCGGTGTATTATCATCCCCTGTTGCATACCTCTTTAATTAGTCGTAAACAAACGTAACTGCCAGGGTTGGTATAGGTAATATTTTTCCCATTTCCCTTTCCCCCTTCTCCTTTCCCCATTACATGGCGGTTTATCAACACTATGTTCCTCACTCAAACTGTTCCCCGTCAAAGAGAAATCATCGAAGTCTTATTCCGCAATGGCTGGGATTACATGCGAAGATTGCTCACAGGCGGTAAAGCCGATGAGCCTCAGCTACCCACACCAGCAGTTTTGAAAAATATCTTGGTAGATTTGGGACCAGTCTATGTCAAACTAGGCCAGCTACTTTCTACCCGTCCAGACCTACTTAGTGCAGCTTACATTGATGAACTATCAACCCTACAAGATGAAGTACCGCCAGTTCCCTGGTCAGAAGTAGAAGTACTCATCCGCAAACAACTCAAACAATCTCTGGAAGAAACCTTTGCTACCATTAATCCTGTACCAGTAGCTGCTGGCTCAATCGCTCAAACACACCGAGCTACACTCAAAAATGGTCGGGAAGTCGCGCTCAAAGTGCAACGTCCGGGAATTGATATCGTTGTTAACCAGGATATTGCCTTAATTCAAGGTATTGCCGATTTAGTTGCACGTACCGAATTTGGGCAAACCTACGAAATCAAATCCATTGCTGAAGAATTTACCAAAGCACTGGAAGCAGAATTAGATTTTACCCGCGAAGCTGATTATACCGACCAGTTGCGACGCAATTTATCTAAAAGTCGCTGGTTTGACCCCAATCAAATAGTAGTTGCGGAAATTTATTGGGATTTAACCACACCTAAATTACTGGTGATGGAGTGGTTAGACGGTGTACCACTGCTGTCAGCTCAGCTGAACAGCGAAAACGGTAAAAATCCTGCTGCAGAGCGAAAAAGAATTACTACTTTACTATTCCGCGCCTTCTTTCAACAACTATATATAGATGGGTTCTTTCAC
This sequence comes from Fischerella sp., assembly GCA_026419705.1. Classification (GTDB taxonomy): domain Bacteria; phylum Cyanobacteriota; class Cyanobacteriia; order Cyanobacteriales; family Nostocaceae; genus PCC9605. The sequence goes on along the minus strand of JANZYY010000360.1, from coordinate 11 downwards.
GCCGATCCCCA
>JANZYY010000359.1 GCA_026419705.1 Fischerella sp. | reverse complement strand
GCAGCTGTAGCGCGTGATTGTGCAGGTCAACCACCACGTTTTGAAGTTCACCCACTGCCCACATCTACACCAGAGATGGACACCTTGAAAAGATGGTTTCGCCAGTTTATTGAAGTGCGAGATGCAGAAGGTGCACAACGGTGTTTGGTGTCAGCAGTGCATGGAGGTGCCGATCAAAAACAAATTGCCGAGATGTTGTTTACGGCTGCAACAGATCATCGTTACATTGATGTTGGTCATGCGATCGATTTCACCAATAAAGCCCTGGAAGCTCTTGATGCTATCGGTTGGCAGAATGCAGAATCAGTTCTGACGAGCTTAGTAGCTGGATATGCCAGTGCTGAGCGTATGGAAGAATCGAATTCCTGGCGTTATCCGGTAGATTTGGTAGCAATTTTGGATCGTGCTTTTGCGGAGTTGCCAAGGGCATTAGAATCAGGCCGATCTCGGCGGGGAACTTGGTCTGACCGTGAGAAATTGGTACCAGTACTATTAGGTGAGGATGCCCAAGCGATCGCAGACTCTCTGTTAGAAGCACTGCGTTCGGGTTGCAGTGAGGAAGAATTAGCAGGTACAGTTGCTTATGCAGCAGCGTTGCGAATTGCCCGCTTCCACACCAACAACGACTTTGGGGATTGGGATACAGCACATCATTCTTTTACTTTTGCCAACGCCGTTCATCAAGGATTGCGGCGAGTTGCTTCTCAGTCTTTATTGCGGGGAGTCTTCGACGCAGCGATGAGCGTGTATCTCAATCGCTTTTTGAATGTGCCACCAGCACGTTTACCAGAACCAAATCAGACCGTAGACAACCCAGAAAATTTGCTCGATCAACTCCCAGAATTACTGGATCGGCAACAACAGGTAGATGAAGCAGGTGCATTAGTTGCCCGTTACCTGTACAGTGGTGGAAATCCTGACCGACTTTTAGCAGTAGTGGGTAAATTGCTATTGCGAGAAGACCGTAGCTTCCATGTCATTCAAGAAATTGAAGCTGGGTTTCGCCAGTATAATTTGTTGCGCGATACAGCAGCGGGAATACATGTATTGATTGCAGCAGTGCGGTACTTGGCAGCCCATGCACCAACCACGCGATCGCAGGGAAGAACTTATCAAATGGCTGAGCGATTGCATCGGGGCGATCGCTTATTTGAGGAGTCCTACTAACGTAGTTAAGATGGCATGCAATATAAACAAGGAAGTAAGCAATGGTGCACGAAATCAGACCCAATGAACCGCAATACGTTTGTATTGTTCCAATTGAGAAAATAACAGGTAACAAAGATGAAGAAATTATGACTTTTGGCATATCTGCTCATGATGCAATAAATCAAGCTACGCAATTACTAGCTGACAATTACAAATGCGATCGAGTGCAAATTTCGGAATTGCTCCAGCAAGCAAAAATTGATCCACTAGGTCAGTGGTGTGTCCCTAAAGAAAGTCAAGATTAAAAATTCTGGCAATTTGGCAACTACTTTTGGCTATGGGAGAGTATGGTGTAATGTTGTCAACTATAATTTGATAGCCCAGCAACTGCTGGCGCTTTTTTTGGGAATTTTGACATTTCAATGTCACACCAACAGCATGAGCGACAAATAAATGGAATTGTAGAGACGCTTCAAACAGCGCGTCGAGTCATTGAATAGGTATAAGCCTCCGTGTTTTTAACACAACTATCCCCGGCTCTGAGCTAAAGTTAGTCAAATATAACTCTTGATTTCGACAAAATTTTGACATTTACTACACAAAAACAGCTAAAAGCTATAGGATGCTACGAGTTGTAAACATTAAGAAAGCCCCAGCTTGCAAATATCGCAAGCTAGGGTGCAGGCTTTATCTGGCTTATCTCAAGTGTAAATGCCTATTAAAAATTATGCTTGTTTCTCTAACTCTTTAGGAGGCTTTTTTTACACTCCGATCTCATCAAATGCTTTATTCCTGCCAATATCGAAGGCATGAGGTCTAAGTATATTGGCTAGCATACCCAGTCAATGAAGCCGATGTGCAGCAATGTTGCGGACATTGTCAGCCAATAGCCATGCACTTAGTCACAGCTGGAGTGCAGTTTGAGACAATAGTAGGGCGAACCAATGGCACTAGCTGGTGTTTTGATAAGTGCGATCGCCATGTCGGTTATCTAATTGCCGAACAACTGCAACAACACCTCCAGTAAGTCAGGTATTACCCCACAAATGCAAACAGTTTACAATAATATTTGCCCAACAAGCAAAAGAATTTGCTGATGAAAAGTGCTTACGCAAAGCTTTGCAGATGGGTGGTGGAAAATGACAAGAATATCGCGAATGCCTACGGCACGGCTAAGCCGAACGTAAAGATCGTGGGGTTGTGGAGTGGACAACTGCTAACGGCGAAGGTCATACTAGTGCCATATCAAAAACAGATTTGACGGTTATGAGTGCGGGAATTTGTTTCAGTGGCGAAGATGAAAAGTTTAACTTAACAATCGCTTGTTGGTGTTGTTGAAAAACAATTTGAATAGGTAAGTCGTCAGTGTTACCTAGCGTTGGTTTGATTGAGAGTGTCTACCAAGAGCTACTCCCGGAGTTGCGGCTCGAGAGCATCGATCCCCATGACCCGGTGGAAGTACACCATATTCCCCATCCTTGGCGACTGATTGGCAGGGGTAACTACGCTGCGGTTGTCTATCACCCGGACTATCCAAACCAAGTAGTGAAAATTTATGCACCCGGACGTCCGGGCTTTGAGGAGGAGGTGGAGGTCTACCACCGCCTAGGTTCTCACCCTGCTTTTTCCGAGTGTTTGTATGTCGGTGAGGGTTTTTTGATCTTAAAGCGGCTTTATGGAATGACCTTGTACGACTGTCTCAGCCTGGGCGTGCGGATTCCCAAACAAGTCATACAAGATATCGATCAAGCCCTAGAGTATGCCCGTGGTCGTGGTCTCTACCCTCATGATGTTCACGGTCGCAATGTGATGATGCAAGAAGGTCGAGGACTAGTCGTAGATGTTTCGGATTTTCTTCATGAGGAGGCTTGCTCAAAGTGGAATGACCTGAAAAGGGCTTATTATTGGCTGTACCGTCCTCTGATATCTCCGCTGCGGCTACGGGTACCCTATTTTATCCTGGATATTGTCCGCAAGAGTTATCGTCTCATCTGCTGCTTAGCTTCACGCCATTTGCGAGTTCGCAGATTCAGGAAAAAATAGAACTTAGCAGTTGCGATCGCTTGCGAAGTTATAATCACTTTTGTTGCAACAGGTGAACAAAAAAGTTTTACTGTCAGCTTGGCTGATTTTGCCGTTAAGCCTTTTGGTATGTAAAGTTAATACAGATTAGGAATTTCAAACATGGAGCAAAGTCAGCACAAACAGCGTCACGCCGCTGCTCAAGAGTTTCAAAAATCGTTAGATGAACTGCAGCAAATTTTGCAAGATAATGCTACTCAAGAACAAGAGATGTCTCAAATGCACGATCGTACAGACGATCGCCAAGTAGTAGAAAATTGCTCAGCTATTGATTTAGCTGCGTGGGAAGACGCAGTTGCTGATATCGAGCAATATTTGCAAGAAAAGGGAAAAGCTGAATAGTTATTTGTCATTGGTTAATAGTCAATAGTCAAGAGTTAGTGGTTAGTAGTTGGTGGTTGGTTGCTGGTTATTTCCAATTCCCAATTCAGAACCGCATCTCCCCCTCTGTTTTCTGGCGCTGCGCTTCATACAAAATTAATGCAGCCGCGATCGCCACATTTAATGACTCTACGCCAGAACTGAGAGGAATTTTCACGCTTTTATCTGCCATCGCTGCTAATTGAGCTGATAAACCAGCACCTTCATTCCCCAACAAAATCAAACTGGGTTGGCACCAGTTTACTTGCCAGTAAGTTGAAGTTGCACTCGGCAAGGTTGCTATAACTTGCATTCCGGCTTGTTTAGCTTGTGCTACTGTTGCTTTTAAATCTAAACTCACTGCCATTGGTAAGCGAAACCACTGTCCAGCGGTAGCACGTAATACCTTGGGATTATCTAAGTCTACGCTATCTTTACTTAGCCACAACCCATCTGCCCCAGCGGCTGCGGCGGTGCGAATTATCGTACCTAAATTACCTGGGTCTTGTATAGCTTCCAAAGCCAGTACTAAACCAGTAAATGATGGCTTTGTTTGATAAACATCTTTTTTTGCTGTTGCTACTACTCCATCCGGTTGGACAGTGGTTGCGATCGCTGCCATTACTTCTTCACTGACAATTTCGGCGCGATCGCTTTTTTGACAAATTTCCTGCCATAACAAAGAGTGAGTTGCTTGCCATTGTTCGGTGCAACACGCTGTCACTAAGGGGTAATTTACAGCACAAGCTTCTTCTAACAAGTGCGTCCCCTCTAGTAAAAACAACTGCTGCTTGTGTCTTTCTTTAGTGGAGTGGAGCTTTCTAATTTGCTTAATTAGAGGGTTCTTTAGACTAGTCAACACAATTTTAGATTTTGGATTTTAGATGTATCAAAAACCGTAAATCTAAAATCTAACATTTAGATGCGGAACCCGGGACTTGAACCCGGAAGCCTTGCGGCACTAGAACCTGAATCTAGCGCGTCTGCCAATTCCGCCAGTTCCGCTCGCATTTTGGCTTAATGACCGTTTTCTATTATTACTTAATTTTTTATCAGCGTCAACTAAATAATTGGTTGTGAGTGGTTGGTGGTTAGTAGTTTCCACTTTACAAATGTGATCCAAATAATATGGACAAATAAAATCTTTCCTGTAGAATCAAAACCAACTTAAAATTTGTAAAATTTACAGTTTTTGGAGGGAAGGCTTATTAATCCTTCTAGCGGCTTACCAGATGCCAAATTATCACCTCTTGCAGACTCCTCAGTCTTGCAAATCTGGGGTGGGCATCCTTTGCATGGTGATGTGAGAATTAGCGGGGCAAAAAATTCAGCATTAGTAATTATGGCTGGATCTTTGCTCTGTTCTGGAGACTGTCACATCCGCAACGTACCGTTACTGGTAGACGTAGATCGGATGGGTCAAGTCTTGTCGGCATTGGGTGTTCGCGTGCAGAGAAATGGATACACTTTAAACATTAATGCGCGTGAAATTACTTCATCCAAAGCTCCCTACGAACTGGTTACTCAGTTACGGGCAAGTTTTTTTGCGATCGGACCCATTTTGGCACGACTAGGAGTAGCGCAGATGCCATTACCAGGTGGTTGTGCGATTGGCGCGAGGCCTGTGGATCTTCACGTGCGGGGATTGCAAGCAATGGGAGCCGAAGTGCAGATAGAGCATGGTATTTGTAATGCCTACGTTCCTGGCAGCAGTCACCGGCTTAAGGGAGCAAAAATTTACCTGGATATTCCCAGTGTGGGAGCCACAGAAACATTGATGATGGCAGCAACACTGGCAGAAGGTGAAACAATTATTGAAAACGCTGCCCGTGAACCAGAAGTAGTCGATTTGGCTAATTTCTGTATTGCCATGGGAGCAAAGATCCAAGGCGCGGGAACTAGTACAATTACAATTGATGGCGTTTCTAAATTACACTCTATCGACTACACCATTATTCCTGACCGCATCGAGGCAGGGACTTTTCTAGTCGCGGGAGCAATTACTCGCTCGGATATACTACTCTCACCAGTAGTTCCAGAGCATCTCGTGCCAGTAATTGCCAAACTGCGGGAAATTGGTGTTCCCATTGTGGAAGAAGGACCAGACTGCTTGCATCTCCTCCCAGCCGAAAGATTGATAGCAGCAGA
>JANZYY010000358.1 GCA_026419705.1 Fischerella sp. | reverse complement strand
AATAGTCCTGTGCCTATTGGTCGCCCAATTGCCAACACTCAAATATATTTATTAGATACTCACCTCCAACCAGTACCAATTGGAGTGCCTGGTGAACTGTACATAGGTGGTTTTGGTCTGGCGAGGGGCTATCTTAACCAGCCTGAGCTAACTGCCCAAAAGTTTATTCCCAATCCGTTTAGCGATGAACCAAACGCACGCCTCTACAAAACTGGGGATTTAGCGCGTTACCTAAGAGACGGCAACATCGAGTTCTTGGGACGCATTGACCATCAGGTTAAGCTCAGGGGGTATCGTATTGAACTAACAGCAATAGAAGCACTGTTACTCCAACATCCTGTTATTCGGGAAGCGGTGGTCATACTTCGAGAAGAGGAATCAGGTAGCAAACGCTTAGTCGCCTACGTAATACCACAGCAAAAACCTGCACCTGCAACCAATGAATTGCGGAGTTTCTTGCGGCAGAAGTTACCGGAATATATGATTCCTAGTACCTTTGTTGTCTTAGAAGAATTGCCATTAACTCCCAGTGGGAAAGTTGATCGTCGCCATTTGCCTGCACCTGAGCAGGTACAATCCCAGCTAGAAAAATCGATAGAGGAAGAAAGCACAGCAGAGCCAACTAACTACGTAGCACCCCGCACAGTAGTAGAAGAGGCGCTAGCTACAATCTGGAGTCAGGTTTTGGGAATTAAGCACGTAGGCATCCACGACAACTTTTTAGAGTTGGGAGGTGATTCGATTCAGAGTATTCAGGTTGTGGCTAAAGCTTATGAAGCAGGGTTGAAATTCAGCATCAATCAGCTATTTGAACATCTGACAATTGCAGAATTAGCAATGGTGGTGGAGACAATTTCAGTTTCACAGGAAGAAAAGCGATCGCCCACATCGCCAATCACTCATTTTTCATCCACCGACACACCAAACTTTACACCTTCAGACTTTCCAGAAGCTGAGTTAACTCAAGAAGAACTAAATAAGCTGTTGATGAACAATACCTAAAACTAACTAGACCACCACAAGCTTTTCGCCCACAACGAGGGGATGAAAAATCGACCACAGATGCACACAGATGCACACAGATGGATCGTGGGTTTGCTGCTAAGTTAATCCCCTTGTCTCCCTTGTCCTCTTTTCCCCAATCTCTATTTTCAATACAAAAATCTCCAGGTATGGAAGCAAAAAATATACAGGACATCTATACACTTTCACCTACCCAACAGGGTATGCTGTTTCACATCCTCTCTGCTCCAGATTCCAGGATGTATTTTGAGCAGACACTATGTACCTTGCACGGAAATCTTGATATCTCAGCTTTTGAGCAGGCTTGGCAGCAAATAGTAGACCGACATCCGAGTTTGAGAACAGGTTTTGTCTGGCAAGGTTTAAATCAGCCAGTGCAAATAGTACACAAACAAGCAAAATTATTGATACAGCAGTACGATTGGCGTCAGCTCTCAACTGCTGAACAGGAAGCGCAATTACAAATTTACCTGGAAGCAGACCGCAAACATGGCTTTGAGCTTGCTAAACCACCCTTAATGCGGCTCATCTTAATCCAGACTGATGTGGACACTTACCAATTTATCTGGAGTATTTGTCACCTGGTACTGGATGCGTGGTGTGTTAACACCATCCTCAAGGAATTTTTTTGCGTCTACGAGGCGCTTTGCCAAAACCAAATTCTCCAATTACCACCCAGCCGTCCCTATCGAGACTACATTGCTTGGCTGAAGCAGCAGGATTTATCGGAGGCTGAGATATTCTGGCGAAAATTTCTTCAGGGCTTTACAATACCAACTCCTTTGGTAGCAGACTGGGTAACTCATGACTCCCCTAGCCAACAACAGGGTTTCAGTCAACAACAAGTCCAGTTATCGCAAGCAACAACAGAAGCACTGAAGTCTTTAGCGCAACAACATCATTTGACGCTAAACACCTTAGTACAAGGGGTTTGGGCTTTGTTGTTGAGTTATTACAGTGGTGAAGCAGATGTAGTTTACGGAAGCGTTGTGTCTGGTCGTCCGCCCACCCTACCAGGGGTTTCCTCTATGGTGGGAGTCTTTATCAACACTCTACCAATGCGCGTACTCGTGTCTGGTGAAGCTTCGCTCCTATCTTGGTTAAAGGAACTCCAGTCCCAGCAGCTGAGTATACTTAAATACGAGTGTACTCCTCTGGTCCAAATCCAGAATTGGAGTGAAGTACCTGCAGGGATGCCTTTGTTTGAGAGTATCTTGGTATTTGAAAACTCCTCAGTAAATATCTCTAGCTTACCTACAGGAAACTTGAGGATTAACAATGTTCGCTCTTTTATTAACTCTAACTATCCTCTTGTTTTCTTGGTTAAACCAGGGTCGCAGTTATCGCTGAATATATTTTATGACTTAGGCCGTTTCAGCACTGTAACGATAGCTAGAATGCTCAGTCATGTAACTGCACTACTAAATAATCTACTAAATAATATAGTTGCCGATCCCAACACTACACTGCTAGCTCTGACGCAGAGTATTGTTAACAATCCGGAACAATTTATGAGTGATGTCGAGCGACAACGACTGCTCGTTGAATTTAACAATACGAAAAGAGATTATGTTAACGACAAGTGTATCCACCAATTAATTGAGGAACAGGTGGAACGTAGCCCGGAAAACGTAGCTGTCGTATTTGAAAATGTAGAGACGCGACATGTCGCGTCTCTAACCTACCGAGAATTGAACAATAAAGCCAATCAGCTAGCACACTATCTCCAGGCTTTGGGAGTTGGGCCGGATGTATTAGTGGCGATTTACGTAGAACGCTCTTGGGAAATGCTCGTAGGTATACTAGCTATTCTCAAAGCTGGAGGAGCGTACTTACCCATCGATCCCATGTATCCAAACCAGCGGCTGGCTTATATGCTGGAAGATTCTCAGGTGTCAGTAGTATTGACCCAAGAACGGTTGGTGAAAAATTTACCTGATATTGGGGTACGAGTACTTTGCTTAGATACTCTTGGGGATGCAATTGCCCAAGAAAGTGATGAAAATCCCAAAGCTGGAGTGACTCCCGATCACCTCGCCTACTTAATTTATACTTCCGGATCTACAGGACAACCCAAAGGAGTGCAGGTTACGCATCAAAACTTAGTTCATTCCACAACTGCTCGCATCGGTTATTACGATCAACCTGTAACAGGCTTTCTCTTAACTTCACCTTTTGCTTTTGATAGTTCCGTTGCAGTCATTTTTTGGACATTTTGTCAAGGGGGTTTTATTTCCGTTTTACCAGAAAATTGGCAACTAGATATGAAACAGCTGATAGAGGCGATCGCTCAACAACAAATTTCTCATTTATTATGTCTGCCATCTCTCTACAAGCTGATTTTAGAGCAAGCCCAACCACAGCAACTAATTAGCCTGCAAACTGTAATTGTCGCTGGAGAATCCTGCCCAAAAGAACTTGTTAAGCAACACCGTGAGTTACTACCCCAGACATGCTTATTTAATGAGTACGGGCCAACAGAAGCCACAGTTTGGAGCAGTGTCTACAATTGTCAAAATCATGATTTGAATAGTCCTGTGCCTATTGGTCGCCCAATTGCCAACACTCAAATATATTTATTAGATACTCACCTCCAACCAGTACCCATCGGTGTAGCGGGAGAGATATACATCGGCGGTCTTGGCGTAGCACGGGGTTATCTCCACCGTCCAGAATTAACTGTTCAAAAGTTTATTCCCGATCCCTTTAGCGATGAACCCAACGCACGCCTGTACAAAACTGGAGATTTGGCACGTTACCTCCCAGATGGGAATATTGAGTTTCTTGGTCGTCTCGATCAGCAGGTCAAGATTCGAGGGTATCGCATTGAGCTAACTGAAATTGAAACTGTGCTGAATCAACACTCAGCTGTGAATTCAGCGATCGTTGTTGCTCAAAAGGATAGCCACGCTCATCTACGTTTAGTAGCTTATGTTGTTCCAGAAAAGGAGCAAGTACCCACAGTTGATGATTTACGTAGCTTCTTGAAAAATCGCTTGCCAGAGTATATGTTGCCTTCAGTGTTCGTGATGCTGAAGGCGCTACCACTAACTCCCAATGGCAAGGTAGATCGTCAAGCGCTTCCCGTTCCCGACCAAGAAAGACCAAATTTGGAAGCACCATTTGTCCCACCTAGCACTCCCATCGAAGTAGCACTGGCAGAAATTTGGTCACAAGTTCTTGGTGTCGAACAAGTGGGTATTCACGATAATTTCTTGAAGTTGGGAGGAGATTCTCTCCGCAGTATGCAAGTATTATCCAGAGCTAATGACCGAGGATTAAGTTTCTCTTTGCAAGAGTTTATCCAAAATCCGACAATTCATGAACTTTCCCAAGCGATCGAGACGGCTGAGGAACTGCGAATACCCGCAATACAGCCAGTGTCTCGTGAGCAATATCGTAAGTAGCCATCGTAAAAGCGCAATGACAGAGGAACTGTTTGTTTTTCCTACATCTTTTGCCCAGCAGCGACTGTGGTTTTTGCATCAGCTAGAGCCGAATAGCCCGGTATATAACATGACCTATGGGTTGCGGATCGGTGGTAATTTAAGGGGAGAAGTTCTGCAACAGGCTTTTGCAACCATCATCAATCGCCATGAGATATTGCGTACTAACTTTACATCAGTGGATGGGAGTCCAGTCCAAGTTATTGCCAAAAGTCGAGCAATAGTCATACCTGCGATCGACTTGAGCGAATGGTCAGAAGCAGACCGTACTGTTGAAGTTCAGCGAGTGATTACCCAGGAGGCAGAATATCCTTTTGACCTGGCGCACGATCCCTTACTGCGTGTCACCTTGTTACGATTAGGTGAGCAAGAATATGTACTATTACTAACACTACACCACATTATCTTTGATGGTTGGTCGCTTGGGGTTTTCATTCAAGAGCTGACAGCACTGTACAAAGCTTTTTCTACCGGAACTTCTTCACCACTTCCCGAACTGCCCATACAGTACGCTGACTATGCTATCTGGCAGCGACAGTTGCTGCAAGGGATGGTACTGAAGACTCATTTGGACTACTGGAAACAGCAGTTAGCTGGTGCGCTACCTGTTCTGGAACTGCCCACAGACCGTCCGAGATCGGCATTCTCAAATTTTCCAGGTGCAACCCAGTCTTTTTCGTTGTCCTTTGATTTATCGCAGGCGCTCAAACAGATCGGCCAGCAAGCAGGAGTCACCTTGTTTATGACTCTGCTGGCGGCATTTAAGACATTACTCTACCGCTATACAGGAGAAGGAGACATTATAGTAGGCTCACCTACTGCTAACCGTAATCGCCCTGAAATCGAAGGATTGATCGGGTTTTTTGTTAACACCCTTGTCTTGCGTACCTACCTTGGGGATAATCCCAGTTTTCGACAGTTGCTTTTACGAGTAAAGGAGGTAACATCAGGAGCATTTGACCATCAAGACTTGCCCTTCGAGAAGTTGGTAGAAGAAATGCAGCCGGAACGCAGCCTCAGCCATACGCCACTGTTCCAGGTGATGTTTGTCTTGCAAAATGCACCAATGCCACCCTTGGAGTTACCAGAACTAACCCTGAGTCCTCTCATGATTGACAGTAAAACAGCTAAGGTTGACCTGTCTCTATCCATAACAGATACACAGCAGGGACTGATCGGGAATCTAGAATACAACACTGACTTGTTTCTGTCTCTTATACACATCT
>JANZYY010000357.1 GCA_026419705.1 Fischerella sp. | reverse complement strand
TGTGTATAAGAGACAGGGTTAGCAGCAGGTGGTATCAATCCAGATCAAGATGTAACTTTGGAAGCAGTACCACCACCACAAATGGTGGCGAATATGAAAGTTGGCACCGTCGATGCTTTTTGTGTGGGGGAACCTTGGAACGCTCAGTTGGTGAGCCAAAAATTGGGCTACACAGCCCTAGTCACAGGTGAGTTGTGGAACAACCATCCAGAAAAGGCCTTTGCCATGCGCAAAGATTGGGTCGATCAAAACCCCAATGCTACACAGGCGCTGTTGATGGCAATCATGGAAGCCCAGCAGTGGTGCGATCGCCCAGAAAACAAAGAGGAGATGTGCAAAATTGTCTCTGACCGCAAATACTTTAATGTTGCTGCCGCAGATATACTAGAACGGGCTAAAGGCAATATAGACTACGGCGATGGACGTACAGCTAAGGACTTCCAGTACCGGATGAAGTTCTGGGCTGATAACGCTTCATATCCTTACAAGAGCCACGATATTTGGTTCTTAACAGAAGAAATTCGCTGGGGTTATTTACCAAAAGATACCAAAGTTAAGGAAATTGTAAACCAAGTTAACAAAGAAGATTTGTGGAAGAAAGCTGCTAAAGCCCTTGGTATTCCCGATTCCGAAATTCCTACTAGTACTTCTCGCGGAGTTGAGACTTTCTTTGATGGTGTCAAATTCGATCCAGAAAAACCCGAACAATACTTGCAGAGTTTGAAAATTAAGAAAGTCTAATTGTTGGTTCAGAGGCTATAAAATTGGCAGATTTACAATTTCATAGCCCCTTTTTTATGATTGTGAAAAGTCAAATTAAGTCAACTGGAACGCAATCGGAGAAAGTAGAAAATGACAGCTACTATTGGAAGTCGTGTTATTAGAAAAAATCCCTACAAGAAAATAAATAAAATAATTTTGAAAAAAGTTCTGCCACCAATAGTAGCAATAGCTATTTTTTTGGTGATATGGCAACTACTTTGTTTAAACCCTAATTTTAAGTTGCCCGGCCCAATCGAAACCCTTGCAGAAACTTGGGATCCTTTTATCATCGATCCATTTTTTGATAATGGCGAAAGTGATAAAGGCTTAGGCTGGCAGATACTCAGTAGCCTCGGACGGGTAGGTCTGGGGTTTTCTCTAGCAGCAATTGTCGGAGTCACATTGGGAATCTTTATTGGCGCAAGTAAATTACTCTACAATGCCGTAGACCCCATCTTCCAGGTGTTGCGAACTGTGCCGCCCTTGGCATGGCTACCAATTTCACTGGCAGCTTTTCAACAAGCTAATCCTTCAGCAATTTTCGTAATTTTCATTACTTCTATTTGGCCAATTCTGATCAACACCACTGTAGGTGTGCAACAAATTCCTCAAGATTACATCAATGTTGCTAGAGTTTTAAAGCTAAAAGGAGCAAAGTATTTCTTAAAAATTGTCTTCCCTGCCACTGTTCCTTATATATTCACAGGATTAAGAATTGGCATTGGTCTATCTTGGCTAGCGATTGTCGCGGCTGAAATGTTGGTCGGCGGTGTAGGAATTGGTTCGTTTATTTGGGATGCCTACAACACTACTACAGAAACCAATCTGAGCGAAATTATCCTAGCGCTAATTTATGTTGGTTTGGTGGGTTTGTTGCTAGATCGGTTGGTTAGTTTTGTAGCTAGTAAAGTTGTTCCTGAAGAACAGAAATAGTTATTAGTCTAGGACTTGCGCAAAATCATCAAGAACTAACCACAAAGGACACAAAGCACACAAAGGAATAAGAGTTTGGAAAAGTTCTTGCGTAAGTCCTATAGTCATTAGTCAATAGTCAATAGTCAAGAATTAAGAACTGATAACTAACAACTACTAACTACCAACTACTAACAAAAAATGAATACTTTTGTTGAAATTGACCACGTCGATCGCGTATTTAATCTCCCTAATGGCGGTAAATATATCGCCCTGAAAAATATTGAACTGAAAATCAAGCAAGGGGAATTTATTTCCCTGATAGGACACTCTGGTTGTGGTAAATCTACCTTGCTCAATATCATCGCAGGTTTAGATAGAGCCAGTGTTGGCGGTGTGACTTTAGAAGGACGCGAGGTCAGAGATCCAGGACCCGACCGGATGGTAGTGTTCCAAAATTACTCACTGCTACCCTGGTTAACAGTGCGAGAAAACATCGCCCTAGAAGTTAATGAAGTTTATCAAAAAAAACCCAAGGGCAATCGCAATGCCATTGTTGAACAGCACATTGACATGGTAGGGCTGCGTCACGCAGCCAAAAAACGTCCCAGCGAATTATCGGGTGGAATGAAACAACGGGTGGCGATCGCCCGCGCCCTCGCAATTCGTCCCAAGTTGTTACTGCTAGACGAACCGTTTGGGGCTTTGGATGCCCTGACGCGGGGTAGCTTGCAAGAACAACTAATGAAAATTTGTCATGAACACAACGTTACCTGCGTGATGGTAACACACGATGTGGATGAAGCGCTATTTTTGAGCGATCGCGTCGTCATGCTCACCAACGGCCCGGAAGCTCATATCGGGCAAATTCTGGAAGTGCCGATTCCCCGTCCCCGTCAGCGTTTGGAAGTAGTCAATCATCCCAGCTACTACAATCTGCGCAATGAAATGATTTACTTCCTCAACCAGCAAAAACTCCTTAAGAAACGCAAAGCTAAGGTTGAGGTACCAGTAATTTTATCTCGCAACGGTTTAGAAAAAGTCAATTTGGAAATTGGCTTTCTGCCCCTGACTGATGCTGCACCTCTAATCGTGGCTAAAGAAAAGGGCTTCTTTGCTGATTACGGATTAGAAGCAGTTACTCTCAGCCGCGAACCCAATTGGACAGAAATCGCCAAAGGTGTTGCTACTGGTAGACTAGACGCCGCCCAGATGGTCGCGGGTATGCCCCTTGCTCTGACTTTGGGCGCTGGTGGCAAAACACCGATTTGTGTAGTCAATGCCCTCAATCTCTCCCGTAACGCTAATGCCATTACTTTAAGCAAAAGATTGTACAGCCAAGGTATCAGAAACCTAACTGACTTAAAAGCCGCGATTAATGCCTCTCCCGACCAAATTCTCACTTTGGGAATAGTGCATCCAACCTCAATGCTGAACTTAATTTTGCGTTACTGGTTAGCTGCTGGTGGCATAGATCCCGATCGGGATGTCAGCCTCACGGTAGTACCACCAACACAAATGGTTTCCCAACTCAAAGCTGGAAAGATTGATGGTTATTGTGCTGGTGAACCCTGGAACTACCTCGCCGTTCATGAAGACGTAGGCTTTGTTGCTGCTACTGCGCTAGAAATTTGGTCAGGACAGCCGAAAAAAGTGCTGGGAGTGCGGGAAGAGTGGGCGCAGAATTACCCAGGAACCTACCTTGCCTTGGTCAAAGCACTGTTAGAAGCTTGCAAATACTGCGACGATCTCCGCAATCGCGAAGAAATTCTGGAATTAATTTGCCGTCCCGAGTACCTGGATATCGATCCTGCATACGCCCGTCCCGGTTTTATCGACCCCTACGATCGCGGTGATGGCACTCAGCCACAGCAACTCACAGCATATAACCAGTTCTATGTTAATCAAACCAACTATCCCAACCGCATTGAATTGCTGTGGATGCTCACCCAAATGGCGCGTTGGGGCTTAGTACCATTCCCCAAAAACTGGGTGGAAGTGATTGAACGAGTTTGTCGCACGGACGTATTCGGTGCTGCTGCACGTGACCTCGGCTTGCTTGATATCGGACAGGATGACCCCATTCACTTATTTGATGGTAAAGTCTTTAACCCTTCCAAACCGCTAGAGTATCTCCAAAGCCTAGAAATCAAACGCCAGATCCGCGTTGAAGANGTATTTATTTAGCGATCGGGGATCGGGGATTGGGCATTGGGCATCGGGCATAGTTAACAACTACTAACAACTAACCACTAACCACTAACCACCAACAACCAACAATCATCATGCGAACACTAAACGGAACTAGCAGCAAAACCAACGTCAATCAACTGCAAACCCAGAAAGCAGAAGACTTTTTGGTGATTGAGAACGTAAATAAAATCTACCCAACTGCCAATGGCCCTTACACCGTACTGGATGGAGTTAATCTCAAGGTTCGTGAAGGCGAATTTGTTTGCATTATCGGTCACTCCGGCTGCGGCAAATCAACGCTGCTGAATATGGTTTCCGGTTTCAACACGCCCACCGATGGCGTAGTCCTCCTGCAAAACAACCCCATCACCGAACCAGGACCAGACCGGATGATGGTATTCCAGAACTATTGCCTGCTGCCTTGGCTGAGTGTATTTGATAATGTTTACCTGGCTGTTGATTCCGTTTTTCCCCGTAAAACCCAGGCAGAAAAACGAGCGATCGTCAAAGAGCATTTGGCGATGGTGGGACTTACAGAAGCGGCTGACAAGAAACCCTGTCAGATTTCTGGTGGGATGAAGCAACGAGTAGCGATCGCCCGCGCCCTCTCCATCCGTCCCCAAGTTTTGATTTTGGATGAACCCTTTGGTGCGTTGGATGCCATTACCAGAGAAGAATTGCAAGAAGAACTGTTGCAAATCTGGCGTGAACATCGAGTCACGGTATTGATGATTACTCATGACATTGATGAGGCACTTTTCCTTGCAGACAGGCTGGTGATGATGACTAACGGCCCTGCTGCCAATATCGGTGAAGTGCTAAATATTCCTTTCGCCCGCCCCCGCAATCGTCGCCGCATTATGGAAGATCCTGAGTACTACAACTTGCGGAACTATGCCCTTGACTTCTTGTATCGCCGCTGCGCTCACAGCATAGAGTCTTAATTAAAAGACACCTCTGTGCAATTTTTGACTTTGAAAGGCTTGCATGCTTAAAGGATTATTGTCATTCAAAGGTCGCTACCGCATCTTGCATCTAACTTGGTTCGCGTTCTTTTTATCATTTGTAGTTTGGTTTAACTTTGCCCCATTTCAAACAGCAGTAAAAGAAGCGATCGGTTTAACTGAAGGACAAGTCAGAACTATCGCTATCTGTAACGTTGCCCTAACCGTACCAGCACGTATAATTGTCGGTATGGTTTTAGACAAATACGGGCCGCGAATTACTTACTCACTGCTGCTGATGTATGCAGCTATTCCCTGTATTGCCTTTGCAATGGCACAGAACTTTAGCCAGTTGGTGATTAGTCGCTTGGCATTGAGTATTGTTGGTGCTGGTTTTGTCATTGGCATTCGTATGGTTGCCGAATGGTTTCCGCCAAAAGAAATCGGCATAGCTGAGGGAATCTATGGTGGCTGGGGTAACTTTGGTTCAGCAGCTGCGGCTTTTACTCTGCCTTCTATTGCTGTAGGAACAGCATTTCTAGCTGCTGGTCAAATCAACTGGCGTTTAGCGATCGCTCTGACTGGAATCATCGCCGCTATCTACGGAGTTATTTATCTACTCAGCGCCCAAGATACTCCTTCTGGTAAGGTCTATCAACGGCCTAAACGCCACGGTGGTATGGAAGTAACTAGCCACAAAAGCTTTTGGCTACTGATTTTGATGAACATTCCCCTCGTCGGTATCTTAGGAGTATTAGCTTGGCGTATTACTCAAATTGGTTTACTCAATCAAAGTCAATTGCTGATTATCTACCTTCTGTTGGTTGGTTTGTACCTGTTCCAAGCCTAAAAGTGCTGGGATGTGAATCATGAAGTGATGACAGGGAAGAAGCGTTATTCTCCTGATGACCGCTATGAGTTTTCTCAGGTTGCTCT
>JANZYY010000356.1 GCA_026419705.1 Fischerella sp. | reverse complement strand
AACAGCACGAGCGATCGCCACCGATCTAGGTATTGCTCAACCAGGCGATCGCGTTCTCACCGGTCAAGAATTGCAGCGGATGAGTGACCAAGACCTAGAGCAAAACGTTGACTTAGTGAGCATTTATGCCCGAGTTGCCCCAGAACACAAACTGCGAATCGTACAAGCCCTACAACGCCGGGGCAGATTTGTGGCAATGACTGGTGACGGTGTTAACGATGCTCCTGCTCTTAAACAAGCTGATATCGGTATTGCGATGGGCATTACTGGTACAGATGTGAGTAAAGAAGCCAGCGATATGGTACTGTTGGATGACAACTTCGCGACAATAGTCGCTGCAACAGAAGAAGGTAGGGTTGTATATACCAACATCCGCCGNTTTATCAAGTACATTCTTGGTAGTAATATTGGCGAAGTACTGACCCTAGCCGCCGCACCGATGCTATTACCTACGGGAGGAGGCGTTCCTCTCACACCTCTGCAAATTCTCTGGATGAACCTGGTTACAGACGGTTTACCAGCCTTGGCATTAGCCGTGGAACCCCCCGAACCGGACGTGATGAAACGTCCTCCCTTTAGTCCCCGTGAAAGTATTTTTGCTAGGGGTCTAGGATTTTACATGATTCGGATCGGGATTATTTTCGCTATCACTTCCATTATTCTCATGGAGTGGGCATACTATCACGCCACTACAGTTAGCAATGGTTTAAGTCCAGAGCGATGGAAAACAATGGTCTTTACTTCTCTGTGTCTGGCTCAAATGGGTCATGCCATCGCAATTCGCTCTAACAACCGCCTAACGATAGAGATAAATCCTTTTTCCAATCCCTACGTGCTTGCAGCTGTAATTTTAACCACAATTTTACAACTAATGTTGGTTTACATTGCTCCTCTGCGGGCTTTTTTTGGTACTAATTTGCTCAGTTTGCAGGAATTGGGAGTTTGCCTTGGCTTTAGTGCCTTAATGTTTGTGTGGATTGAAGCAGAGAAAATTGTCTTCCGGTTGATGGGTAAAAAGACCGTGTGAGCAACATGGGGCAATGGGCATGGGGACTGGAGTAGTAAGTAAAAAGGTAAAAGACAAAATTCTTTCTTTTTACTTTTAGCTTTTAACTTTTGACTTGATTTTTGCCCAATTCCCAATTCCCGATGCCCAATTCCCAATTCCCATTCTCCCTTCCCTCTTCCCCTATGTATTTAAAGACCCTCCACCTCCGACACTTTCGCAACTACAAAGAACAGCAGGTTGAATTTACTGCTCCAAAAACAATTTTGGTAGGCAATAATGCTCAGGGCAAATCGAATTTGCTGGAGGCGGTAGAGTTACTAGCAACATTGCGATCGCACCGGAGTTTTCGCGATCGGGATTTGATTCAACAGGGAGAAGAAATCGCTCAAATTCGTGCCTCCCTCAAGCGAGAAACTGGTATTAATACCCTCAACTTAATTCTGCGCCGCAATGGTCGCCGCACCGTTAACCTCAATGGCGAAAATCTCCGGCGTCAGATGGACTTTCTTGGTGTTCTCAATGCTGTGCAATTTTCTAGCTTGGATTTGGAACTGGTGCGTGGCGGTCCAGAAGGTCGTCGTCACTGGTTAGATACTCTGTTAATTCAACTTGAGCCTGTTTATGCTCACATTTTGCAGCAATATCATCAAGTATTGCGGCAGCGCAATGCCTTTTTGAAACGTAATCTAGAGACGCTACATGCAACGCCTCTACAATCTGAACTAGCTGTATGGGATGTCCAGTTAGCAACAGCAGGTACGCGTGTCATTAGACGAAGAGAAAGAGCTATACAGCGCCTTGCTCCCATAGCTAAGGTGTGGCACGCTAATATCAGTGGCAGTAAGGAAATTCTCCAAGTTAAATACGCGCCCAATGTTCCCTTGCAGCAAAACCAACCAGAAAAAGTGCAACAAGCTTTTTTAGAAAAACTTCAGCAACGAGCTATTGCTGAGTTGCATCAAGGTACTAGCCTGGTTGGGCCGCACCGCGATGAAGTAGAGTTGATGATTAATAATACACCAGCCCGTCAATATGGTTCTCAAGGTCAGCAACGAACGCTGGTATTGGCTTTAAAACTCGCAGAATTGCAATTAATTGAAGAGGTCGTTGGAGAACCACCACTGCTACTCCTTGATGATGTTTTAGCTGAGTTAGATCCGTATCGTCAAAACCAATTGCTTGATACTATTCAAGACCGCTTTCAGACGTTAATTACTACTACTCACTTAGGTTCTTTTGATTCCCAATGGTTAAATTCCTCTCAAGTTCTTTACGTTCAAACTGGAGAAATATCACCAGAAAATTTAGCAATGGAGAAACGGGAGGAAGATAAAAATCATACTGCTAATTGGTGTTGATGAAAGATTAATAAGTACAGCTTTGTGTAACAAAGTAGCGATTTACAACCCAGAGGCTTGTAGAGTCTTAGTGCAAAATTTCCGTTGTGAATTTAGGCATTTTGTATTAAGGTTTGGTAATGGGGATAAAATGACTAATTACCAATTTTATTTGTGATTGATTTCCAAGAGATAATTTTTGCTTGTCGTCTTAATTGATATCAGAGGTGTTTAAATTTTCTTGTCGTTATTAACAGGTAGTAAGCTAGCTATAACTCTTAATTTACTAAGCTTCAATACTAAACGTTGAGCTTGTTGTTTGTATAGATTTAGTGGTAACTTGCCAGGTAAGTTCTTCATTAGTTGTCTGGCTGTACCGATACTACATCCAGAAATAATGCTGATGGCATTTGCACCGTCAAAAATTGCATCGGAAGTTAAAGCTTTTTCAACTTGTACCTGCCAATTTCGAGGTGATAATTCACCCCGCTCAATTTTTTGTAGACTTCTGGTAGTTGCTAAAACAATCATGCGATCGCCAACAGCAAGCCGCGTGTCATCACTGGGCATGAATTTGGCAGTTGATAGGGGAAGTGATTGTACTGATTTTTGATAAAGAATCGGTACGGCACCGTAACCATAGGCAATATCAGCTAGCATCAAGCCATTGAGTGTATCGCCATCCTCAACCAGGTATTCTACTACCTGAATCGTTTGATTATTTAGGTGAAACAAACCAAGAATATTTTCTCCAAAAGCAGCAGCAGCAAAGACTTCTGCTGATAAAGCAGACGTACATAAAACTTGTGCGTAGGGAAACAATTGGGCTACTTTATCACTAAAACGGCGATTGTAAGTACGGATGATCAAACCACTGTTAGGATTTTGAGAACGAGCCATCAAGGCGATTTCTAGATTCTCCATTTCATCATCCGTAACTACGACGACACTTTTGGCATTGGTAAGATTCACATTGGTCAGGGCATTAGCAAAGTTGGCTACAATCAATGGCATTTGGGGTAATATGCTAGGGTCAACTGCTGTACTGTTAATTCCGACTAGGGGCTGCTGGAGTTCTTGCAATAAACTAGCTATTTGCTGACCTACTTTATTTAAACCAACTATCAAAATATATTCTTTTTCGGGCAAGCGTGGACGCGTGCTAGTAAAGAAAAACTCAAATCTTGAACTTAGGAGTTTCTCTGTTAGTAGTGCATATAAAACGCCGACAAATGCTGTCCCTGCTAGAGTTAGTAACAAACTGAACAATCGCAGCCATCCAGGGATTTGTTCTTCAAATTTAACACCACCATATACATCTCCATATCCACCCAACAGTAAGACTGCTATTGCATAGAAAGCTTCTGACATGCCAATGCCAGGATAATACCACCTATACAAAATTGCTCCGCACCACCACAGAACAATTACTGTAATACTACAAATAGTTGCTACTTGCAGAGCTTGATATTGATAACCCGAACGCCAAAATTGTGCTAATTTCTGCTTCAGTTTATGCCATGATATGCTGAGGATAACTTCTCGCCAAAATTGCCACAAGTTTCGCCTAGATTTGCTTTCAGAACGTTGGGAATGCTCAAGCATGTCTGCAAGTTCGATGTAAACAATTATATCTCCTGCTCGCAGCGTTGCTTCTTGTTCCCACTGATAAAACTGATTGGGTAGTTCAGATGCATTAGGAGCGTGATTTAATACCCGGCGATAAGAAGTGTTCAGTTGATGTACCTGCCATCGATTACACCATAAATCACTTGGTTTAATTTGGTACTTAACTACCCGTAGCCGCCGTCCCTCAAGGTTAAAATACCCAAGATTTTCATTGCCAAGAGCTGCAAGGGCGAAGGCAGAAGCAGTGAGTTGGTTAGGTTCAAAGGCAATAAAATTGCCAAGATTTTGACTTAAAAGTTTATTAAGATTTTGTTTATCAGAACGTACCACAAGGCGAACTTGAGGATTTAAAAGCCTTGCTGCAAAGGCAGCCTCTATATTTACTCGCTCATCACTAGTAACTAAAATTACAGTCCGACAGTGGCGAATATGTGCTTGTTCTAAAATGTTTGTTTGGCGGCAATCTCCGATCCATAAATCATCTAGTAAATTCTCTAGGTTCGGTACCTCCCAGTTTTTGGGCTGCACTTGATCTATGGCACTAACAGCAACTCCGTACTCCTTGAGGATCGCAACACAATGCTGACCCAAACTTCCCAGTCCACAAACTAAAAACCGATCCAGTTTTGTCTGGGAACTGTTAACAGACTCATGGGTGTTTGCTGATGATGGCAGCATATTATACCGCCAATCTGAAAGATTATTTGTAGATTATTTGTATACTTATAATTATAATTTCTTGGACATAGTTGTTGATGTATCAACCGTGTCCAATAGTTTGGAATGGTTTTAACTAATAACTGAATTTTTCTGGTCGCGATCGCACTTGCTCGCTTTGGTAAGGCAATTTTGCAAAGTGATCCAAAGGAGGTTAAGTATCAAACCGGAAAAATACCTTGGTATCTTTTTCAGGTTGGTGGTATTGCTATGTGGTTTACCGCCCACTTGTTTTGCACAAGTTAACCATTCGCTAGTTATTGCCCTACCAAATAATACTCCTTCCCCAACCAAAACAGCGATCGCCCGTATCTGGCATGGTTAAGCGCTAATTTCTAAAGCAGACGAATACTATGATTATCTGAAGGAAACTGTAATCAAGAAAATAGTGTCTATCCTCGCAAACCTAGGAGCACAAGTTTTTCGCCGTACCGATGATAATATTACTGAGTTTACCACAATTTCCTACTGGGATTTCGGGATGCGATCTGGGAATTTGCAGGCAATGATATTGAAAAAACACGGTATCTTCCCAGAGACACGTTGAGGTTTTGCTTGAAGATCGCAAATGAGATTGGCAATTGCGCTTCAGTGTAAATCTAGTTGGGGATGGATGAGACGATGACACAAAATTTGGAAAGTACTTTAAAAGTTGCCTATCAAGCATTTGAATATTTTATACATGGTCTGGAAACAGGCGAATGGAACCTGTTTTTAGATATGCTCACAGAAGACTTTACTTTTTGGTTTCCAATGGGAAAGTTCCACGGATTGAACGTGGGTAAAAAACGAGCGCAAGAGTTTTTTCGGTACGTTACCCAAGCTTTTACTCCGGGACTGAAGCTAACTTCTTTAGACCGAGTTACTAGTAATGAAACGACGGTTGTATTTGAATTTAGAGATGAGGGAAAATTATTTGGAGAACCTTACAAAAATCGGGTAGCAGTTTCCTTTGATGTGCGTGAAGATAAAATTTGTGGCTATCGAGAGTATTTTGGCAGCGATGGCAAGTCGAATTAAAGTGTATTGAAATAGGGAGTGGGAGAGTGGGAAATGGCCAGATGGGGGGAGTAGGGA
>JANZYY010000355.1 GCA_026419705.1 Fischerella sp. | reverse complement strand
AGATGTGTATAAGAGACAGCTTGTGGATGGGGAATTTCTATATAACCTAGGCGTATCTGTTGTTCGCGTTTCTCGCCGTAACTACCCTAACCGTGGCGATCGCTTTGCTGTTGTTAAAGATCCCAATAATCGCCGCATTCACGGTCTTTCTGGCTTGGGAATTAACAAAGAACGAAAGGATGATTATAAAAATGTTACTGCTTGGGGAACTCGCAGCTACCAGCAAGGAGACCAAAATTATTTAATTGGTACAGGTCCGGGTGCGACAGAAGTTTTTGAGTCTGTTAACTCCGATGGACTGGGTAATAGAATTATTGGCACTGCTTACAATTGTTCTGGTGGTACAACTCCTTGGGGAACTGTATTGACCGCTGAAGAAAACTTCCAAGGAAGTTCATTATTTTTCGTTGGTGTGACTGAATCTGTAAAGCCTGATGGTACTCAGACCGGTTACACCAAAGATACAACTGGCGAAACTTTTGGTTTAGTAGGGGAAAAATACGGTTGGATGGTAGAAATTGACCCAGCCGATCCAAATTTCCGCCCTCGCAAACATACTTGGTTAGGCCGTTTCCGCCACGAAAACATTGCTGTGCGCGTTCAACCAGGCAAAAAATTAGTTGCGTACATGGGTGATGACAGCCGTGGGGGACACACTTGGAAATTTGTCAGCACAGGTACTGTATCTAACCCAGATGATAAAAATAACAGCAAGTTGTGGGAAGATGGTATTTTGTATGTAGCCCGTTACAACGAAAATGGCACAGGTGAATGGATACCCTTACTTCTAAATACTCCTACCAATCCTATACCGCCAACAGTTATTTCTTCCGTAGAATTTAATGCCTTGGGTTCAGCGCAAAGAGAAGGTATTTTAAAATTACCAAAACGCAATGGCATTGCTGGTCAAACAGAAGATGGTGGCGCTTTCAACTGCGATCGCACTAATGAAGCAACAGCACTACCAGATTATCAAAATAAGAAGCTATCTGACTTCTACAAAACCCAAGGTGCTGTTCTGTGTGACGCTTTCTTAGCAGCGAACTTGGTTGGAGGAACTCCAACAGCACGTCCAGAAGATTTAGAAGTTCATCCGCTCACGAAAGAAGTATTTATTGCTTACACTGACGGTGCGCCAGGAAGCGATGGTTATCCTGATTCACGAATTTTTCAGGTAGCCAAGTTAAGTGCGGATGTGAATGCAACTCAGCAATCAGGAGGACTTTACAAAATTATTGAAGATAGTACTGACGGTACTGGTAAAACTTTCCGTTGGGAAAGATTTTCCCAAGGTGGGGAAGCTGGTTCAGTAGCTGGAGCTGGTTTTGGTAATGTAGATAACTTAGTGTTCGATTTTCAAGGTAATGTCTGGGGTGTGACAGATATGTCTACTGAAACCCACAACGGTTTTGGCGTTGGTGCTAATCCCGAACAAAACACCATAGATCACACCAAGACTGGTAATGTTTCCACTTTTACAGGAGTTTTTGGTAATAACTGGCTGTTCTTTATTCCTACAATTGGTCCTAATGCAGGAGAGGGAATACCATTTGCTTACGGCCCGATGCGTTGTGAAATGACCGGCCCGACTTTTGTAGGAGATACGCTGATTATTTCGGTACAGCATCCTGGAGAAAATTGCCCAATTAACGATGGGACAGGTTTTGAGTCGCACGATTGAGATGCTAGATTTGAGCGGAACTACATTCAATCAAACTCGCACTGTACCTCGTGGTAGTAGCTGGCCCAGCAATATCTCACTAGAAGATGGTGGTAAGGGTGAACCTACAGGTGTTCCGCGCCCATGCGTAATTGGTATTCAACGTAAAAAGGGTAACGGCAGATTTATTTAGCGACAAGATGTAGAGATGCGAAATTTCGTGTTTCTACTTATTAAGGGCGATCGCATTTTGATAGTAGAATACCGTAGAGAAGTTAGATGCTAAATTTCTACGGTATTTTTTTATTTATTTGTTGATAAAAATAACAGGTAATATGTTAAAGAATATTTAAGTGTATAAATCATCAATTTTCAGATTATCTAGTCAGATGAGCGTCGATTACTAATAAATTATTTTTGTTAATTTGCGTGCATTTTCTGAGGCAAAGTCAAAACTGTAGAACTTTTTTATTGTATACGCTCTCCTGACTATCTGATTCAACAGAAAATAATTTTAGCAGAACAAATAAAATGTTTTTGTGTTGATTTGAAGATAATTTCCTGCAAATATACAAGGATTATTTGGATATAATAATCACTCAATTCTTTGTTTTGTTGACTGGAGAAACTAATGGGTCGTGCCAAAAAGGTTGTTCTGGCATATTCTGGTGGAGTAGATACATCAGTGTGTATTCCCTACCTTAAGCATGAGTGGGGTGTGGAAGAAGTGATTACCCTAGCAGCAGATTTGGGTCAGGGGGATGAATTAGAATCAGTGCGAGAAAAAGCCTTGCAATCAGGCGCAAGTGCATCGCTGATAGCCGATGTCAAAGAAACCTTTGTGAAAGATTATGCTTTCCCTGCCATTCAAGCCAATGCTCTTTACGAGGGTCGCTATCCTCTGGCAACAGCACTTGCTCGTCCACTGATTGCCAAGGTATTAGTAGAAACGGCAGAAAAATATGGTGCTGATGCGATCGCTCACGGCTGTACTGGTAAGGGTAACGATCAGGTGCGCTTTGATGTTGCTGTGGCGGCCCTTAATCCCCATCTCAAAATTCTTGCACCTGCACGGGAATGGGGAATGAGTCGCGAGGAAACAATCGCCTACGGAGAAAAGTTTGGCATACCTGCACCAGTCAAAAAATCTTCTCCCTATAGTATCGATCGGAATTTACTTGGTCGCAGTATTGAAGCAGGTATTTTGGAAGATCCAGCAGTAGAACCACCAGAAGAAATTTTTTTGATGACAAAAGCGATCGCTCACACTCCCGATGAACCAGAGTACGTTGAAATTGGTTTTACTAGAGGTATTCCTACTAGCCTTAACGGCGAAGCCAAAAACTCGATTGAGCTAATTGAACAACTCAATCAGTTAGCAGGAAAGCATGGTGTCGGGCGCGTCGATATGATTGAAAACCGCTTGGTAGGAATTAAATCACGGGAAATCTATGAATCTCCTGCGATGGTAGTGTTAATTCAAGCGCATCGCGATTTGGAAAGTTTGACATTGACAGCAGATGTCACTCATTACAAGCGTGGTATCGAAGAGACTTATAGCCAATTAATTTACAACGGTTTATGGTACAGCCCATTGAAAGCCGCCCTTGATGCTTTTATTCAAAAAACCCAAGAGCAAGTGTCTGGTACTGAGCGAGTGAAGTTATTCAAAGGTAACGCTGCTATCGTTGGGCGCAGTTCTGAAAATTCCTTGTACGCTCCCGACTTAGCAACTTACGGGGCCGAAGACCAATTTGACCACAAGGCGGCTGAAGGCTTTATTTACGTTTGGGGCCTACCTACTCGCATTTGGGCGCAGCAAGGTAAGAGATAGGAAGGTGGCGAGGTGGGGAGAGTTAAATTCTACATTCTCCCCCTCACTCCAAACTCCACCGCCCCAACATTGTTTTGTTTTTACTCTCCAGCTGCACGATTCACTTGGCGAGCTTCTAACCACAAAGGTATAGCGATTATGGCTACAAGAATTAACAAGGCCGCGATCGCAAATTTACTCACCCAAGCAACCAATTGTTCTAAAGAAATAATTCTTCCTGCAAAAAAGGCTAGGGTCACCATCACACTAGCCCATATGCTTGCCCCTGCTAGATTGTACACGCAGAATTTTCCAAAAGGCATTTCCGCTATACCAGCTAGTGGTGCTGCAAAAATACGCAGTAAGGCTAAAAAACGCCCAAAAAATACAGCTTTACCCGCATTTTCACTAAATTGTTCTTTGATATTTAAAAGTCGAGTTTCTGAAATTCTAAACAGGCTAGCGAGTCGCACAAGCATTGACCAGCCGCCTATTCTACCAATCCAATAACCAAAAATTCCACCGAGCGCAGCTCCTGTAATTGCATCACCCAGAACCAGCCAGTAGTTGAGTTCATGACTACCAGCTAGGAACCCACCTACTAGGGTGACGGTTTCACCAGGAATGGGAATGCCCAAATTCTCTAATAAAATTCCCAAAAAAACTGCCCAGTATCCATATTGATGGGCAATTTCTTGGATATTTTCTAGCGATATGAATTCCAAAGACATTCAGCACCGCAGCCTTTACAAATTTTTACTTTTACTCTATCTTGGCTTGTTTTCTAGTAGGGTGTCAATCGAATTGAGCAGAATGTTTTATGATTTCTTGGCGATTTATTTTGTTACCAAAAAAATACGCGATTTTTACCATGTCAATCTTGAATTAACGCAGCATTATCCTATATTTGACGGCTATTCTTTGGTAATCAGCGTTTTTGCCAAATCATGGATTGGTATTTATTGATGTAATTTTACACGCATAAGTTAACTTACATTTACCATATCAGTAGACTCACTGAGTGGCGGCAAAAAGTTTTTATTAAAAATTTATAAAAATCTCGGATTTTTATAAAAATTTTGTAAAAGATACGGATACTACTGAAATTCTTTGGCAGTTATGCCTATATTGGGGAAAGCTAATACAAATTATACGGCATGAATACTGAACAATTCATCTCAACCGCATGGCTGTAAGTTACTGATTGGCTGGTGAATTCAGCGGATTTGCGGTTGCAAAGAGAACAGTTTTTATGCCTTTTTCTGTTTTTTGTTTAAGTGTTTCAACTACCCAGTTAAATTCATGACTCTAATATCGGAACGTCAGATCATTTTGTTTAAACCCCAAGGACGTATAGACTTACAGGGTGGTATGGCTTTAAGCGAAAAAATGGCTGGAATTGTACCCCAAAAGAATCAACTCTGGGTGATCGATTTGGCCGAAGTGGATTTTATGGATAGTTCTGGATTATTTTTTTTGGTACAAGGATTGAAACCTGCGCGTCAAAGTGGTTGTCGTTTGGTACTTTGCAACGTCCAAGCATCGGTGAGGTTAATTTTAGAACTGACCCAAGTAGATTCGGTATTTGAAATTTTCCACTCTTATGATGACGTTAATCGTATTGTCAATAAAAGCAGTCTCATGCTAGTCGGTTAAGATATTAATCGACATAGGAAATCAGGAAATCAATGGTTAGGTCAAACACTGGCTTTGCAGCTAGCTAGGTTTCACAAACCCAAGCTAGCAAGGAAAGCACGTGTACAGAAAAACAATCAATTTTATTCACAAGTTAAGTAGCTAGTGGTATCGCTAAAAGTAGCGTTTACATAGGCTAATGCTAAGAGGCTATATCGCTATCAATTTTCCCATCGTGTTTACCTGACAAATTTTTCGGCTAGAGTCATGACTTCACCGATGTAGCTAAAATGGGTTAAGCATTTTGTATGGTAGAAATATTATTTTCCTCAGATGGCCGTGGGAAATTTGGCAAATCGATACCACTGTGAGAAGCTGTGCGGGTTTTCAGTGCTAAACGATAACTCACGCTTTGCAGTTCTGCTTGCAACTGGCGATTTTCTTGTTGTAGTATTGCGACTTTCTCTCTGATTGGAGTCATGCGCTCCTCAAACTTACGACGATAAATTTGTGGCAATTCCTGCACTACTTGCTCTAGCATCCGACTGCGATCGCTCAGTTCTTGTACTGACTGACGCAATTGGTAAATTTCTGCATCCCGACTTGCTATTTGTTCCTGATAAAAATTCACC
>JANZYY010000354.1 GCA_026419705.1 Fischerella sp. | reverse complement strand
CATATACACGGTGCCACGCAAGGTTTGCAGCAGGAGAACAAGATAATTAGAAAGATTAAGTCCTTTTTGTTTTCTAATCCGTGCCAAACCAGCGAACATTCCCGCCATTGACATGGTCACGGTCAAACCAGTCATTGGACCTAAGACCGGCGGACGATGTCGGGCGATCGCCATTAATAAATCTGGTACTGCTGCTGTCGGCAAGATGTACTGAATCAACATGAAAACTAGCAGATCCCAGGTTTTGCGCGCTCCCATGCGATTTTTGAGAATCAGATCCCAATAATCTAAATACCGCTGATATCCACCTTCTGCCCAACGGTTGCGCTGATGCCAAAGCGCGATCGCACTTGTGACACCTTCTTCCTCCACTGCTGGAAAGAATACACAGTCTATATCCCAGCTATCTAAGTGTAAGCGGAATGTCAGATCCAAATCGTCAGTGATAGTTTCTTCATTCCATCCGCCGCAACTCAATATTGCTTGTCGTCGCACAAATTGACCGTTACCGCGCAGTTCGCCAATTCCACCGACAGCAATCCGTCCCTGTTGGATAAAGGCATCGACTGCCATTTCTGCCATCTGGCCCTTTGTCCAAAAATTTTCTTTAGCGTTGGCGATCGCTTTTCGCACTTGCACCGCCCCTACTTTTTGGCGTGCAAACAGGGGTATGACTCGTAACAGTATGTCTGGTGACACTTGGGCATCTGCATCAAACACCGCCAAAATTTCTCCTTTTGTGAGTGGCAGAACTTGATTTAATGCTCCAGACTTTCCGCCACCAGCTCCTGGTGAGCGGTACAGAACTTTGAGTTGCTCATATTCTTGGCTCAGTTCTGCTAACAACTGCGGTGTTCTGTCACTGCTGTTATCGTCAATTATCCAGACATCATATTTTTCTTCTGGATACTCTAGGTTGCAAAGGTTTTTAACAAGTTTGCCAATGACTGCTTCCTCGTTTTTAGCAGCCACCAACACGGAGACATGGGGAAAGTCACCCTGCATTTGTTCATGGGTGCGGCGGGGTTTAGCAAACACCAGCATTAGGAAGTGAAACCCAATAATACTGGTTAGTCCTAGTACAAACAAATAACCCCAAGAAACCAAATGTAGGGCGAGCGTACCACTCCAGACCATTGTCAAAACTAGAGCAGCTTTACGTCTGCGACCTTGAAACCGGGATGGAAGAGACACAGAAGGCGATGTCTCTTCTTCTAAATCTTCTTGCACCGATAGGTCAGCAAGAATAGAGTCGAGCGGATCAAGCTCTTTGTAAGAATCGTTTTCGGGCCAGAAATTCGCTGGCATAGGTTACTTGATTCAACAACCAGTATTTGTCTACACCCATAAAGAAACTGGGTATTAGGTAACACCAAACCGTGCAACCTTCACACACTTTTAGCTTACCTTGAGATTGGCGGTATTTTTCCACTTCTTCCGACTCGCGATAAAGTTCGTAGAGTCGCCCCTGAATGGGAATTCCGGTTTGGGCAAAGTGGTAACAAGGTAGCAACAGTTCGTCGTTGGGAGAAATTGCAATGACTGCATCTACCGCTTTACAGCGGGGATTTTTAGTATCATTGCCTCCAGCTTCGATAAAAGCAAGTGCAGCCTTATTGTACCCGACATTTTTGTATTTCTTTGCGGCAGCTTCTATAGCTGCCACCATTTCTGGGGTAGGATTTTTCTTGGAGTTATAGTGTTCGTGGGCTGTGAAAGCAGGGTTGAGCCAGACGCGCACGCCCAAATTTTTAGCGAATTCAGCCACTTCATCAATACGCTCGTAATTTTGAGCTGTGACGGTATGGTTAAGTACTGGGAATTCTCCCAGTGACTTAGCAATTTTTACAGATTCGACTAAATTGTCAAAAATTTTCACTCCCCGAGAATGATCGTGAGTTTCTGCATCTGCTCCATCCAAGGAGAAATTCAAAAAGTCTACCAACCCCTGAATTTCTTTTGCTTTCTGTGGATACAGAATTGTATTTGTGGTCATGCTGGTATAAAAACCTTGGCGTTTTGCCTCAGAATAAATCTGTCCCACATCATGTCGCAGTAGGGGTTCAC
This sequence comes from Fischerella sp., assembly GCA_026419705.1. Taxonomy (GTDB): domain Bacteria; phylum Cyanobacteriota; class Cyanobacteriia; order Cyanobacteriales; family Nostocaceae; genus PCC9605. The sequence continues at coordinate 3,723 of JANZYY010000354.1, read as the reverse complement.
CACCTGTGAAGTCTACATACTTAACTCCCAGACGGCGTAAATCCTTCAAATTATGCTTAATTGTCTGAAAATCAGCTTCTTTGCCAGGCTCTAAAGCCCAAATGTTACAAAAATGACAGCGGGCATTACAGCGGTAGGTCAAATAGTAGTTTGCAACCAGTGGAGCCATAAAATATTACGGTTTTCCAAGTGTTTTAGAGCTTTTGAATAGCTTACTACAGGCTTGCTATATAGTTTGATGGTTTTGGAAGTATTGAGAGCAAATTCGGTGTTTTCTGCACCAAAATTGCTGCTCGCTCAGCTATTGCCATCTAGGACATTTTCTCATGCTAAGTACCTGACACACTCTAAGTATTTTGAATCATATCTAAAAGATAATTTTTGGGAATACTATGAAAAGCCACTAAATATCCTTAATTGTCTAGGTACTAGATAGGTACTAGAGGAGTACTAAGTATGTCTTTTGAACAACTCCAGCCGGCTACTCAGCAGCAAGCAAATGTCTACTTACCATACATTCAGGGTAGCAAACGCAATTTCTTACCTTATGCCATTAGTCTCTACCATAAAGGCGCTTTAGAAGGACAGCGCAAAATAGAAGGTAGTGAAAATATTCCTTTTGCCGCCACGTGGAATGTTGCTATACTGCCTTCAGACTTAACACGTTGTCGAGTTCAATTTGAAGGTAATGCAGAGTTAAGTTATGAGGTGACGATGGCCAGCTTTGAGTTCATAAATTTTTTGATTGAAATGATCGAGAATTATAAGCGCTATCGGCTCACCGATTTTTCTCAGACCTTTTATCGCAAGCTGCTGCGGATAGATGAGTAATTTAAGTAAGTGGGTGGAAAAAACCTAACTATGTCAAGAAAAATAAACTTCACTGAAACTCTCTTCCCTTCTGCCTTCTGCCCGATCGTAACTACAATTTTCAACACCGACCTACTTAGTGGGTCATGACCGATAAAAATCTTTAATTCCTCCTGCTTTCTGCTATCAGCAAGCTGTCTTGTTTTCAGAGTAGACTCTTACCCGTTGCACCTAGCCTCACTAAAAACTCCTACAGCTACTTAGCTGTCTTCCGCAACAATCCAATCGCATTGGTTCGCCCTAAAATTAGGAAACACCAAGCATAAGATTGTACTGACGTTTGGAAATTAGGAGTGCACGTGTGCCAAAACCTGCTAAATATTTACTAATTGGTTCTACGGAGGCTTACAGCGGTAAATCTGCAACGGTAATAGGTTTGTCTCATCTGCTACAGCAAAAAGGATTGGATATTGCCTATGGCAAACCATTAGGTACGTGTTTGAACGAGTCTAGTGGAAATGTAGTAGAAGAAGACGTCCAGTTTATTGCAGCCAGTCTCAACCTAGTGGAGAATCGTCTTGTACCCACTATAGTGGCTTTAAATGAAGCCACACTACAAAAACGCCTGCACGGTGAAGATAAAACAGATTATCAGCAATCCCTTGCACAGCAGTATTTACAAACTACAGTTGGTAATTTGGTTCTGCTGGAGGGGCCGGGTAATTTGGAAGAGGGTAGTTTGTTTAACTTGTCCTTACCGCAAGTCGCTGAATTAGTTGATGCTGATGTGCTGCTAGTAAGCCGCTATCGCTCGCTGCTTTCGGTTGAGGCGTTATTGTCTGCCAAGCAGCGGTTGGGAACGCGTTTAATTGGTGTTGTCATCAACGATGTTTCTGCCGAACAAATACAAATTGTCAACACTACTATCCGTCAATTTTTAGAACAGCAGGGTATTGCCGTGCTGGGAACATTGCCAAAAAGTGATTTGCTACGCAGTGTCAGCGTTCGCGAATTAGTAAATCAGTTAAAAGCAGAGGTGCTTTGTCGCAGCGATCGCCTGGATTTGATGGTAGAAAGTTTGGCAATTGGGGCAATGAATGTCAACGCTGCTGTCAAATATTTTCGCAAAGGTCGGAATATGGCAGTAGTGACAGGGGGCGATCGCGTCGAAATTCAGCAAGCAGCCTTGGAAACTTCCACCCAATGTCTGATCCTAACTGGACAATTACCACCACCTGAGTTTATCAAGAGCCGCGCTGAAGAACTGGAGATCCCGATTTTGTCGGTAGATTTGGATACACTCACTACCGTGGAAATTGTGGATCGGACTTTTGGTCAAGTGCGTGTCCACGAACCGATTAAAGTCCAATGCATTCGCAATTTGATGGCTGAACATTTTGACATCGAGCGTTTGCTCAGTCTCTTGAATTTAAGTCCAGCAGCAGCCTTGCCATAAACAAGATTCCTACCAACTTTGATTGTGTGATGAAAATGGAAGGCACGGGCACGGTAATGCCGTGCCTAGATCTACGAAGGAATTGCTAATAGCGATCGAAAACTCAACTTTCCATTGAGATATTCGCATCCAATCATCTAATACCGTTTCTCCCAAAAATGACTACAAATGTTCTTGGTTGGTAGTGAGTACTTAAGTAATCACTACGAACTATGTGTAGTTCTATTTTTAAGAATTGGTATAAATGCTTGGCTCGGCGATTTGTTTGGACATCTGTGCTGGCGAAGGGTGATTAACTTTCGACATTCTTCCTTCTGTTACCATCCTTCGGTGAGCTTCTCTCAAGTCGGGAAGTTCAGCAGTTTCCTGGTGCCAATGAACAACGGAAGCTTCATCGCACCATTCCAAAAGTTTCGGTATTACACGACGGTGCGCACCCGCGGTCATGAATGCACGCATTGCGGCTTCACTCTCCCAAGCGGTTAGTGTCCAGAAAGTTAAATTAGCATCTCGTGCCAATCTAGTTTTGAGATTACCGGAGGCTCGTTTCGCTTGCAGCACGCTTAAAAGACTTTCCCAAAGAAAAGATGGCAGGTAGCGCCAGGAACGCAGACGTAAACGTGTTACAGAAATTAGTACCATGTTGTTGTATCCTCTATGGGGTTGCCGTTGTGTTCCAGCTCCGGTAAACGCAGGCTCCATGTATTGTTACACCTAAACCCCAACCAAGAATTGGATAAACGCTCCAGAAATAGCGGGGTGTCGTTGATAGATTTAACAGCACTAGAAATAGGCTCACAAAAACATAAGGAATCAGGTGCAACTTGAATCCAAAACGGCGACGAGACATAAGAACGGCTTGTTTTTGCATCGCATCCCGTTGGTTTAAGCATGCTTGCTCTGCTTGTTGTAGGGTTTCTGCGGAAACACCAACCTCTGCTGCAATTTCTAAAAGTTCCTCTCGCGAGACATAACCATCCTGCTTGAGTATTGAGGCCCGGTGTAGGATTTGCCGGACTTCTTCGTTGCTGTATAACTTAGACATGGTGAAAACTCCGGATAGCGCAGTGTGTGACGATCGCACCCAGCTTTATATGCAATTATTTTAATATACAATTAGTTGCTTATGGAGATAAGTATATTCAAAAAGTTGCATAATAAAAATAAAACATTCTTATGGCTTTAGCACATGCAATCCTGGCTTCTCTGATCGGTCGTCCTTGTAGTGGCTATGACTTAGCCAAGCAATTTGACGGCTCTGTTGGCTTTTTTTGGCAGGCCACCCACCAGCAGATTTACCGTGAATTGTCCAAGTTGGAAACTCAAGGTTGGATAACTTCCGAAATAATTTCGCAAGAAGGACGTCCAGATAAAAAGCTCTATAGCGTCACAGAATTGGGAAAACAGCAGTTAAAAGAATGGATAGCACCTGTCTCTTATACACATCTCCGAGCCCA
>JANZYY010000353.1 GCA_026419705.1 Fischerella sp. | reverse complement strand
ATATCACTGAGATGGGTTTGGATGCGGCAGTTAATTTTGCTTTAGAAAGAGCTTTAGACGGTACTGACTGTGTCTACATTAGCTTTGATATTGATTGCATTGATGCTGGTTTTGTCCCGGGGACAGGCTGGCCTGAACCTGGTGGATTATTACCGCGTGAGGCACTTTCCATGTTAGGTAAAATTGTCCAAAAAGCACCTATTTGTGGTCTGGAAGTTGTAGAAGTTTCACCTCCTTACGATATCAGCGACATTACATCGTTAATGGCGACACGGGTGATTTGCGACACAATGGCACATTTAGTGATATCCGGTCAATTACCACGCCAAGAAAAACCCGCGTATATTCACGCTGAAGCACAATCAGAGTTAGCGGAAGATTGGAGGTAAATTTATCATTGTGTCTACACATAGTGTGGGGATAAAAGTATAAACCTGCATAGGTAGGGTTAGTAGAGTTTGGCGTAAAAAAGCAGCGATTTTAAACGCAGAGACTCGCAAAGGTAAGCGCACCAGGTAGCAGAGCCTGAATAGAAATATTTTGCTATGAATTTATGCAATTTTGTACTTACTCCCTTCTCGCCACAAGATTACCTATTTCTTTCTTTGTGTCCTTTCTGTCCTACCCTGCGGTCAGCCGCTGCGCGTCTATGTGGTTCATTAAAAAAACCCTCCCAGTTCGATTAGGAATTCTTCAAGCTCGAAAGGAGTATTCAGTATAGCCCTGGGCTTTAGCTTGGGGCGAAGGGGGTGAAATTTGCACGAAACTGACATGACAAAAGCGCTCATTTTAACTGTAAAAGATTGGTGGGAATCCCAACCTGAGCGTCTAAAAATTTCTCATATTCATCTGATTGTTGGTAAGTTTACTTGTGTTGAACCTGCAAGCTTACAATTTGCTTTTGAGGTGCAAACGCGCAATACCTTTTTAGAAGGGGTAAAACTGGTAATTCAAGAAACACCATTAATTGCTTTTTGTCACCGTTGCCAAAAAGAATATTCACCGCAAATTGGCTGGCAATACGCCTGTCCTGAGTGTAATTCTCCAATGGAGGATATTCGCTCAGGTAGAGAGTTGAAAATTGACAAAATTGAGTACGCTTATGCATCAAACATTTGACGCGGCATTAGGAATTAACTTGCTTCATGCTAACCAGCAAGGAGCTGACCACAACCGATCGCATTTTGATGAATGGGGAATTATTTGTTTCAACATTATGAGTAGTCCGGGTGCTGGTAAAACAGCACTACTAGAGCGTACGCTTGCAACTTTAAGCAATGAGTTAAAAATTGCCGTGATTGAAGGGGATATGACCACCGATTTAGATGCAGCACGTCTGCGGAAATACGGTGTGCCTGTGATTGCAATTAATACGGGTCGTTCTTGTCATTTAGATGCCAAAATGGTTGCAGGTGGAATTCATCGACTCGAACACGAATACAATCCTGATGATTTTGATTTGGTGCTGGTAGAAAATGTTGGTAATTTAGTTTGTCCTGCGGAATTTGAAGTCGGAGAACACGCTAAAGTTGCTTTATTGAGTGTGACTGAAGGTGAAGATAAACCCCTGAAATATCCGATTATGTTTCAAGAAGCAGATTGCCTGCTGATTACCAAAATAGATTTGGCTCCTTATTTGGATATTGATATTAGCTGCATTGCAGCTAATGTTCGTCAGATAAATCCCGATGTCACAATTATTCCTGTTTCTGCTAAAACAGGTGAGGGCTTGGAAGTTTGGTTTGATTGGGTGCGTCAGTTCAAATCGCTAATTCCCCTGAGAGAGTAGTGAGAGTACACCCCAGAATTTTTGCACAAGCTTTGTTTTACACACATTCTGCACCAAATCGGATAGTGCAAGATTTCAGCTATGATATGAGGCTTGTATCAAAAAACTAGTGACTAATGATAGAAGATTAGGAACTAATTTGTCACAAAAACTAAAGTGTCACTCAGATAAAAAACAGTGGCGATCGGGCATCTTATAAATCTAATTGGAAGACCAAATATGTTGTTTGGTTAAATACTATCTCTTACTGAGAGCATATGAGTAGGCGTAACGTTCCCATTTTTATTTTTTTGGCTCTGGGGCTAGGAGTTTCTTGTTTGACTTTTGGTACGATTTGGTTAATAGATCAATTTACGCATCCCCCATTATCAAGTGGAAAAGACACATCGGTAAATCAATCGATTGATAATCAGTTAACGCTTTTGGGAGATACTTTCAGTGGTTACAGCACCTTTCGCAGTCAGACTTTTCTAGAAAAAGTCAAAAAAGCTGGTTTAAATCTGCGTTATGAAGATGAATTTGACCAAGCGAAACGTACTGAGCGTTTTAACCAGGGAGAATCCGATTTGTTAGTAACGACACTGGATCAGTTTCTCAAACTACAGCCTCAGGGAAAAATTGTGGGGCTAATTGATACTACAGTGGGAGCAGACGCAGTTGTCCTCAACACCAAAAAGTATCCCAATCTAAAATCAATGCTAGCTCTGAGCCAGTTAGTACAGCAAGCACGCAACAAAGGAGAGCAGTTGAAAATTGTCTTTGCTGGCGATACCCCTAGCGAGTATTTGGCACAGGTGTTAACTACCAAATTTGAGGAGTTTAAGCTGTCAGATTTCCACATCAAAAAAGTGGCAGATGCTTCTGAAGCCTGGAAGGTACTGCAAGACTCTAATCAAAATGTAGCAGTTGCCGTGCTTTGGGAGCCTTATGTTAGTCAAGCTCGACAGAAGGGTTACACAGTAGCGCTATCGAGTCAGGATTTACCAGGGACGATTGTAGATGTGATTGTTGCTTCTGAGCGCCTGATGGAGTCACAACCAGAAAAGATTTCACGATTACTAGAAGTTTATTACCGCTTTATTGATACTAATGTCCGCAATGCCGAACAGTTGCAGGCACAAATTGCTGTTGATGGGAATTTATCTAGCGCCGATGCTAGTGCAGTTTTACAAGGAATCGACTTTTTTACTTCCGTTGAAGCTAATAACTGGATGACGGATGGCACTTTAGAGAAACGCATCAACTCTACTGCTGCAGTGCTGGTGTTAGTGGGCAAAATGAACGAGATTCCCCAGAATCCCAAGGAACTTTTTGCCTCCCAGTTTATTGCAAAGGCGTCAGAAAATACCGAAAATCTGATTCAAATGGTGCGTATTGATAACCCGGAACTAGCAGACAGATTTGCTGGGAAAAGAAAAGCGATCGCTCCCACGCCTAATTTCAATACCAACCAGATTGACACCGCGCCTAGTATTGGCAATTTGCAATTGCAAGGAGAGGTCAAATTCACAACTGACTCTGCTCTCCTCACGGATAAAAGTAAGGAAACGCTAGATAAGCTGAGTCGGGAGATTGCAGAATTCAACGAACAAACAATAGGCGTACGAGTGATTGGTCATACTTCTAAGTTTGGCGAAGCTGACTTTAACCAAGACCTGAGTCAAAAACGGGCACAGACAGTGGCTGATTATCTGCGCGCTCAGGGCCTCAAGCACAAGATTGTAGCTGTGGGTAAAGGTTCCAGCCAACCACTAGCGGGAATTCATCCTGAGGATAAACGTAATCAACGCACGGAAATTCGTCTAGTTCGTATTAATTAGTATTAGTTGTGAGAGGAGTTTCATGAAGTTACGCATTTTGCCATCTTTATTAGCTTTATTTTTCATCAGTTTAATTGTTGCAGTCAGTTGTACTCCTTCTCCACAAACTTCTAGATCGGGAAATCCTGCTGTAACTCCTACAAATACCAAACCAATTCAATTTGGTTTTAGTGCTTGGCCTGGTTGGTTTCCTTGGCAAATTGCTCAAGAACAAAAGCTGTTTGAAGCAAATCAAGTTAATGTCGATTTGAAGTGGTTTGATGGCTATTTAGATTCTATTAATGCCCTCAGAGCCGGTCAATTGGATGCCAATACTCAAACTTTAAATGACACAATTAGTTCGGTAGCAGCCGGCTCAGATCAGGTGATTGTTTTGGTCAATGACAATTCCACTGGCAACGATAAAATTATCGTCCGAGAAGGAATTAATACGATTGCTGACCTCAAAGGTAAAAAAGTTGCGGCTGAAGAAGGAACTGTTGATCATTTCTTGTTATTACTAGGTTTGAAAAAAGCAGGTTTAACCCAAGCTGATATTCAGTTTCAACCATTAGAAACAGGTGCAGCCGCAGCAGCTTTTGTCGCTGGTCAAGTGGATGCAGTGGGAGTTTTTGCACCCTTCACCACAAAGGCTTTATCACGTCCCGGTAGTAAAGAATTATTTAGTTCTAAAGACTTTCCCGGTGCAATTCCCGACCATTTAGTAGTTAGCCGCAAACTCATTAACGAACGTCAGCAAGATGTGCAAGCTTTAGTAAATACTTGGTTTGCAACTTTAGATTTTATGAAAGCAAATCAAGAAAAAGCTTACGAAATTATGGCAAAACGTGCTGGGGTCTCAGTTTCCGAATATAAGGCATACGATGCAGGAACGAAAATCTTTACTCTAGACGACAATTTGAAAGCATTTACTCCCGGTCAAAATATGACATCTCTGAGATACGCCGCTGAGGAAATCAGTAAATTTCTTGTTGAAAGTGGTTTAATCAAACAAGCGCCTAATCTTAACCAAATCTTTGACGATCGCTTTATCAAAGCTTACGCCGCCAAGCAAACATCATGAACCAATACACGGAAGATTTGCAAACAATTAATTCCGGGCGTCCTCAGAAAATGTTACCACAAACCAGCTTTTGGCGTATTGCTGAGGATATTCCCAACAACTTGGCTTGGACTTTAATGTTCTTGTCAATTTCCGTACCTATACTTCTCTGGTGGATTATTACCAATACAGGCTTAATTGCACCTTTATTTCTTCCTTCCCCAAGTCAAGTTTGGAGCGCATTTCAAAGACTTTTGGCAAGTGGAGATTTGCAAAAAGATATTGCTTTTAGCTTGTTTCGAGTCCTGAGTGGATTTTTGCTAGCAGCAATAATTTCCATTCCTTTAGGTACATTGATGGGTACTTTTGCCAGCATTCGAGCATTGCTAGAACCACTGATTGGTATCGTGCGCTATATGCCAGCCCCAGCGTTTATTCCCTTACTAATTTTATATTTTGGATTGGGAGAAACACCAAAAATTATGCTGATTTTTATCGGCACGCTGTTTTTTAATACCTTAATGGTGATGGATGCAGTGAAGTTTGTTCCCAAGGAATTATTGGAGACTACTTATACTTTAGGCGGGCAAAGAAAACAAGTTTTACTACAAGTCATTTTCCCATTTATTTTGCCTAATATCATCGATGCTTGTCGCGTGAACATAGCAGCATCTTGGAATTTAGTCATTGTCTCGGAATTGGTAGCGGCAACAGAAGGTTTAGGACGGCGGATTAGTGTTGCTCAAAGATTCCTCAAAACTGATGAAATTTTTGCCGGATTAATTGTTATTGGTTTAATTGGTTTAGGAATTGACCTTTTATTTCGATTGTTATTGCGGGCTTCTTGTAAATGGGCTATTGATTAAGTGAGGGTTATGAGTTGTTAGTTGTTGTTTGTTGATTGTTGGTTGTTTGTATTTGCTTACTACTAACTACTAACTACTAACTACCAACTACCAACTACTAACTACTCGCTCTTTTCACAAATGACAAATGACGAATGACAAATGACAAATTATGCATTTAGAAATTCATCAACTCCACAAACAATTTAAAACTAAACGCGGTTTGCTGACTGCCCTCAAAGATATTAATTTGCACATTGAAGAGGGGGAATTTGTCTGTGCAGTCGGGGCTAGTGGTTCTGGT
>JANZYY010000034.1 GCA_026419705.1 Fischerella sp. | reverse complement strand
GACGGTTACTAAATATTCCCACCACCATCGTTATGCCTGAAGATGCCCCTACCGTCAAGCAAGCAGCTACTCGCGGTTACGGTGCGGAGGTAATTTTGTATGACCGCAGTCAGACAAATAGGGAAGAATTGACTCAAACTTTGGCACAACAGAGAAATTTAACAATCATTCCCCCTTACGATCATCCCCATATCATCGCGGGACAGGGTACAGCAGCGAAAGAACTAATTGAGGAAGTCGGCGAACTAGATTTATTATTAGTGTGTTGTGGCGGTGGCGGCTTACTTTCCGGTAGCGCGATCGCATCTATTGCACTTTCACCTAAGTGTAAAGTCATAGGAGTAGAACCAGAACGCGCTGATGATGCGACTCGTTCCTTTCACAGCAAAATTCTCCACTCGGTAAATAATCCCGATACTATCGCTGATGGTGCGCGTACTCCCAGCTTGGGAAAGATTACTTTTCCTTTGGTGTTGGATTACGTCGATGACATGGTGACGGTATCTGAGGAAGCAATTGTTCGCACCATGTTCTTTTTGTGGGAACGCTTAAAAATTGTTGTGGAACCCACTGGAGTTTTAGCAGCAGCGGCTTTACTAGAAGGTGTAGTGAAAGCACCGCAGGCTAAAATTGGTGTTGTTATTAGTGGTGGAAATGTAGATTTAAAGGGACTGGGGACTGGGGAAGAGGGATTAGGAATTAATAAGTTTTAATATTGCCCAATTACCAATACCAATTCCTAATCACCAATACCCAATCCCAGTACATCTGTAGTCGGTTTCCAAAACTTGATTTTTGCTATGCTTTTAATTCACATCAAGCGTAATTGCATCAGTTCACGCGCAAAATTTGCGTACCAACACCCTGCGTCCCTGGTGCGTTTTCCTTTGCTACCTGGTGCGTTTAAAATCGTTACTCTTTTACACAAAGCTGTACTAAGTAAATAAAAAATATATCTATTGGAAGATGTTAAATGAAAAATTCATATTATTTATTAATTCAAGTATAAATACTTAAGCAGCTATTGATTTCTAATTTTTTTTACTGATTATTAAAAATAAACTAAAAATAAACAAGCAAAAATGGTTATCTAAACCACTAGTTAGTGTTAAAGTGGCAAGAAATTCATGTGAAATTTTCAGCGGGTCTCAATGCTGAAGAAGCTACAGAAAAAGCAAATATCTCTAATCGTGGGTGCAGGACTGTGTGCCTTTTTGGCTGGAGCAATGTTTTCGGCTCCTGAAATGGGAAAATATCTGGGCCAATGGCTGAAACAATTCCAAAATCAGTCCGAACAGCTGACGGAAGCAAATAAAGCCGAATCAGCTGTTTTTCCATTGGTGCTGCAACCCCCTCAGGAAAGAGCAGCAAAACTACAAGAACTAGTCAAGGGATTCCCATCACCAGACCGTCATCGCGCTCGCTACCTGTTGGCGAGTGACTTAATTGAACGCAAGCAAGCCAAACAAGCACTAAAATTACTGGAAGGACTTGAAAAAGACTATCCACTTTTAGCGCCTTACATTCTACTCAAAACAGCTCAAGCTTACGATATTTTGGGAGAGGAAGGCAAAGCCTCAGACAATAGACAGGCGGTACTCAAACGCTATCCCGAACATCCAGCTGCGGCTAAAGCTTTGTATTTAATTGGACTTCCAGAATATCAAGACAGAGCGATCGCTTCTTTTCCTTCTCATCCCCTCACCTGGGATATTATCCGCAAGCGGTTAGAAACCAACCCCAACCAGCCGCAGTTGCAGCTGATTTTGGCTAAGTACGCCCATGACCAACCAGGAAGTGTGGCTGTGTTGGATCTTTTGATGAAAAATCCTACTCTCAAACCGGAAGAATGGCAAATTGTTGCTACAGCTTACTGGGAAAACAATGAATTTGACAAAGCTGCGAATGCATATGCTAAAGCAACTAAAACACCCCGTAACCTCTATCGCATCGGGCGAGGATGGCAGATCGGCGGAAAACGACAACAAGCGATCGCAGCATATCAACAACTCATCAATGATTTCCCCCAGACCAATGAAGCAGGTACAGCCCTGCTGCGTTTGGCAGAAATGACAAAACCAAGTCAAAATGCTCTCCCATATCTTGACCGAGTCATTAGCAAACACCCTGAGCAAGCAGGGGAGGCGCTGCTAGCAAAAATTAAAATTCTCCAAGTTCAAAAGGATACCAAAGCAGTCAATGCGGCGCTGCAATTACTGGTCACCAAGTACAATAATACAGAACAAGCTGCAGAGTACCGCTGGAAAATAGCACAAGAAAAAGCTAAAGCCCAAGATTACCAAGCTGCATGGCAATGGGCGCAACCAATTATAACTAGTAACCCCGACAGTATTTTAGCTCCCAGAGCAGGTTTTTGGGTCGGGAAATGGGCAACAAAATTGGGGAAAACACAGGAGGCTAAACAAGTTTATGAGTATGTGATTAGCCAGTTTCCCTATTCTTACTATGCATGGCGATCGGCAGTAACTTTAGGACTAAACGTTGGCGACTTTCACAACGTGCGCCAGCTCAAACCAGAAGTGGTTCCTCTTGCGCGTCCTTTACCCATAGCAGGTTCGCAAACATTCAAAGAGTTATATCTGCTAGGTCAAGACCGCGATGCTTGGTTGCAGTGGGAAACTGAATTTCAAAACAAAATGCAGCCTACGGTAGCAGAGCAATTTACCGAGGGTTTGATGCGATTTACACAAGGAGAATATTTAATCGGGATTGACAAGATTTCTAAATTAGAAGACCGAGATAAACCAGAAGAAAAAGCTGAGTATGAAGCTTTGAGTAAAAAGATAATTTATTGGCAAGCTCGTTACCCCTTTCCCTATCTTAGGGAAATAGAATATTGGTCGCAAAAACGCCAACTTAACCCTCTACTAGTAACTGCTTTGATTCGTCAGGAATCACGGTTTCAGCCCAAAATTAAATCTGTTGCTAATGCTACTGGCTTGATGCAATTATTGCCAGATACAGCTAAATGGATTGCTTCCCAAATTAACCAAGACAGCAAAAAAATAGACCTCGAAAATCCTAACGAAAATATCATGTTCGGTACTTGGTATTTGGATCATACCCACCAACAATACGGCAATAACTCCCTGCTGGCGATCGCCAGTTACAATGCTGGTCCCGGTAATGTCAGCAAATGGTTGCAAACTCTACCAAAACAAGATCCGGATGAATTTGTTGAATCCATTCCTTTTGAGGAAACCAAAAATTACGTGCGACAGGTTTTTGGTAACTATTGGAATTATTTGCGTCTTTATAACCCTGAAATTTCCCGGATCGTAGGGCAATACTCAGCCAAGCACCCACAACTATCGCAGCGCTGAAAAGGGCACCATTCTAGTCTAGATTTTGGCATCCCCCTAAATCCCCCCTTTTTTGAGGGGGGAGAGAGGAGACAAGAAAGGTAGAAAAAATTTAAAACGCTTAATGTTTTTCATTTACCTATGGTATGAACTGAAAGACAGCAACTAACTGCTTAATCGCTTGATATTTGCAATCGGAAATGGGTAAATTGATATTAGCAATGTTGATAGATATAGAATTAGAATTTTCAAGAAAATTTTCAGACATGAAATCTTCAAATTAAATTCAAAAAATAGACACTTAAAAAACTTGCACAAAACAGTAACATAACCTACAATAACGAAACTGTATAAAACCTAATTTATCTGTGTTTCCAGCAAAAGTTAGAAATTACAGGTATTCAAAACTGTATAAATCGGGTGTAAGCTACCTAATTATTTTTTGGCATAAAATAACGTAGAAGTTCAGTTTTACAAGTACTTGAAAGTGAGCGGCTGACATCTTGCACCACTTTCAAGAAGAGCCTGAGACTCTTAGTTTCGTTACCAGTTTGAACCTGGTAAAGATAGTGCATGCTTTTCCTTCATACCCCGTTCCCTATTGCCTGTGCATCTGGAGAAGTAGCCCAAGAAGCGGCGATCGCCACCCGCTATGAATAGAACAAACAAGTCAAATCCTCCTTGTTTCTTAAGAGGTAACCTAATTCCAAATTTAGGGTTTGGGTATTATTGTCCTGAAAAGTAACAGTAGTGCAGTATAAATTTATCTGGGTGCACTCGTCCATTTCTATCAGGTATTCGTTTTAGTACGAAAACCATCTCAATTTTTTGCCGTTGTTGATGTAGACGAGTATTTGCATCTGATACTTATGACGAACAAACTGAACGAAAAAAGCACAGAGCCAAGAGAATATATTTTCAAAGAAGCGCCAGTAATTAATAGCTATGACAGAAGTTACCAACACCCAGTTACAAAATCTAAATCTAACTTGACTGCATTTCAAAAAGCACCAAAGTCTTTTTGGCACTGGTTTTGTAACCTTTCTATTAGCCACAAGCAGTTAATTGGTTTGATTTCGTTTCAACTAGTATCTATTCTAGGAATTGGTTGTGTTGCTAGATACTTGCTGATTAATAATTTGCAAGCTTTATCACTAGAACAAGTAAAATCAGAATTAGCTGTTACAGAAATGGCTTACAATGCCAAAGTCAATCAAATAGGCTTCGGTTTTCGCGGACAATCAGATAATTTGGCAATCATCCAAGCTGCTGCTGCAAATAATGCAGGTCAAATCTTAAGCCCTGATTTGAAAGCAGAAGTGAAGAAAATTCTCGTAAACCAAATCAAGACAGGGAAAATAGAGTATGCAACCCTTGTTGGTAAAGATTTGAAAGTCATAGTCAATGCTAATGCCGATCGTCAAGGGGAAATTTTTAATCCTGACAACTTGGTGAACCAGGTTTTCAGGAATCATCAACAAATAAAAGCTAGTAGAATTGTTAATTGGTCGGAATTGAGTAAAGAATCGCCTCCTTTACCAGATGGTTTTAACAAAGAAGATGCCCTCATTCGTTACACGGTAACACCTGTTAAAGATCCAAACACAAAAGCAACGATCGGTGCTTTAGTTTCTGGTGACATTGTCAATCACAAAGACGCAATTATTAAAGGAAATTTGCAAGCCACCAAAGCAGGCTACAGTGCTGTTTATTTCCGCAAACAGAACGGAGAATTCGCTCTAGCGACAGCTTTAGAGCAAGATCGATCTAAGAATCAAGAAAATCCGAATGTAGTATTACCTGATGAAGGTAAATCATTACTAAAAGCAGCAGCAGTAGCGAGAGGAAAAGTAATGATTGCGCGACTCACAATCGGCAATCAGACTTATACAATGGCAGCTAAGGCTGTACCTAATCAAATGATTGAAACAGATAGTGGTACAAAACCTGTTTTTGGCGAACAAAGTTACGCTATTTTAGTACGGGGAATTCCAGAAACTGCCATCAATCAATTGTTAGAAAAAAGTTTTTGGTTGGAGCTTATCACTATTACTGTTATCTTAGCGATCGCCTTGATTTGGATGCTGATCGTTAGAGGCGTAATTATAACACCAATCCGGAAGCTAGAGAAAACAGCTCAAAAAGTTGCTTTAGGCGATCGCTCTGCCCGTGCTGAGATTTTTACTGCTGATGAAATAGGTAAATTGGCTGCTAGTTTCAACACAATGGCAGACACAATTACAGAACAAATCCTCCAAAAAGAGAGAGAAGCCAAGTTCACAGATCTAATCAATAAAATTACTCTTCGCATTCACGGTTCCCTGGATACTGCACAAATACTGAATTTAGCAGTCATAACTTTGCGAGAAGCGATCGAAGCAGATCGAGTCATTGTCTACAGCTTCGATGAAAACTGGATAGGTAAGGTTGTCGCCGAATGCGTAGGTGATAATTGGTCATCCGCATTGGGTGCAGAAATTCCCGACCCTTGTTTTGCTAGAGATTACGTTGACAAATATCAAACCGGTCGTGTCCAAGCACTGGAAAACATCTACACAGCAGGTTTAACTGCATGTCACATTGCTCAACTAGAAGCATTTGAAGTCAAAGCCAATTTAGTTGCGCCAATTTTGCTCAACAACAACCTCTACGGCTTACTGATCGCCCATCAGTGTTCTAGCCCCCGCAAATGGAAGCAATCAGAAATCGATTTATTTAAGCAGGTAGCGATTCCGATTGGTTACGCTCTCGAACAGGCGCATATTCTGGAACAGGTAGAGAAAGCGCGTTCTCGTGCAGAACTAATCGCCATTGAGCAAAGTCAACAAAAAAAAGCATTGCAACAGCAAATTATCAAACTGCTGCGAGACATCGAAGCAGCATCCAAAGGCGATTTGACAGTACGTGCGACCGTTACACAAGGAGAAATAGGCACCGTTGCGGACTTTTTTAACACCATCGTTGAGAATCTCAAAGAAATTGTCACCAAAGTCAAAGCATCTGCAACAGCAGTGAACGCAGCCCTCAGCGAAAACAAAGATGCAATTCGCCAACTTGCTGACCAAGCCATCAAACAAGCCACTGACATCAACCGCACCCTTGATAGTGTTGAGTGCATGACAGATTCGATTGCAGATGTGGCAAACAATGCTCAAAAAGCCGCCGCCATTGCTCACAAAGCCTACAATACCGCTACTGAAGGTGAAAAAGCAATTGAACAAACCGTAGAAAAAATCTTCAACTTGCGTTCAACCATCGACGATACAGCCAAGAAAGTCAAGCGCCTGGGAGAATCTTCACAACAAATTTCCCGGATAATTTCCTTAATTAACGAGATCGCCGTACAAACCAACTTGCTCGCAGTCAATGCTGGACTGGAAGCTTCAAGAGTGGGCGAACAAAGCCAAGGTTTTGCAGTAGTTGCGACAGAAGTAGGCGAACTAGCAGCCCGTTGCTCTGACGCCACCCAAGAAATAAAGCTGCTTGTGGAGAATATTCAACGGGAAACAGCTGAAGTTGTGAAAGCAATGTCCCAGGGAACTATCCAGGTAGTAGAAGGCTCCCGCATCGTGGAAAATGCCAAAATCTCCCTCAGCCAGATTTTGACTGTTTCTCGCCAAATCGATCAATTAGTACAGTCAATTTCTCAGGCGACCGTATCTCAACTAGAAACATCGCAAGCAGTAACCAAATTGATTGCAGAAATATCTCAAGTATCGGAAAGTACTAGTAATTCCTCACGTCAAATTTGCCGGTCACTGCAACAAACAGCCGGAATCTCCGAAGAATTGCAAGCAACTGTAGCGAAGTTCAAAGTGAGGGAACAAAGTCGAATAGATGTGTAATGAAAAACTTGCGACTCCTGCTTTTTGCGGGGGCGATCGCATCTAGCTTGAAAGTAGGGATTGGGGTTCCGGGATCGGGGATTTTCCTCTTTGTGTCTTAGTGTCTTAGTGTTTCAATCATTGTTTTTTCACCACCAAGACACAAAGACACCCTCGTTACTAGGTTCAACCTGGTAGCGAGAATGAGAGCCAGAAGCTCTCCCAGATGCAACATTTAAGTTAACTCCACTTCTGCAACCAATCTACTCACCAGCAGCGATTTTCCTTTCCAAAACAGCGATTCGCTCTTTTGCATTTGGGTGAGTACTTAAAAACGTGGGTATAGAAGAACGATTCACTAATTTTCTTAGAAATGCTGGCATAGCCTTCGGATCGTAACCCGCTTGTTGCATATACTGCAATCCTTTCGCATCAGCAGCAAATTCAGCCCCACGGCTATTGGGCAAGTCCACAGCCACCTTATAAGCTAAAGCCGCCAAATTGCTTCTATCTAAGCCAGCAAGCGAAGCCGCCCCTCGAGCTAGTTGTGCTTGTCTGAGTTTGTTGATTAAGTCATCATTACAAATGTGAGCAATTTCATGCGCCAAAACAGATGCTAACTGGTCTTCGTTATCCACTGCTTTTAATAACCCACTGTGGACATAGACATAGCCACCTGTAGTAGCAAAGGCATTAATACTTGAGTCTTGAACTACATAAAACTTAAAAGGAGTTTGGGAACAGTCACTAGCTCGAACTAATCGTTGACCTACCTTGTTAACATACGCATTAGTACCGAGCCGATAATTTCTTCTTACTTGTTGGTGGATATCACCACCCAACGCTACTTTTTGCTTCGTTGAAAGATTAGAAAGTTGGAAATACTGAATTCCCGGAACAATCAAATCCTGAAATGGAATTGCCTTCACTGGCGTAGGAGCAGATAATCCCACACAAACAGCAGTTCCCAGACCAAGAACTAAACAAAGGGTTTTACGAAATTTATTACGAAAACGAGCAATCATGACGACCAAAAATCTAATATCTCAATTGTCAACGCTAATCTCAGCCTGTTTTTAGCTAATTTTTAATTTACTCTTCCATTTCTTTATTATCTTTACTTTGTGTACTTTGCGTACTTTGTGGTTCGTTCAAAAAAAATCATATTCACAACTCAAATAGAACTACTATAGCAAACATTATTCTTTTCATGATAAATAATTCACGCACATAAAATTCCTCTACCTGTAGATGGGAATTTTTCTATACTGCTGAAATCTGTTTACAAAGGAGTCAGCCAATAATTAACCCCACTAACCACCTTATTTTTAAACCCCAATTCCCGCAATTTCTCTGGTGGATAGCCGACATAAGTCCAATGTGGTATATCATTTTCTACCGTCCGAAACCAACCATTTTGATTTAAAGCCTGTTTTTGCGCTTCATTTGATACTCTTAAATCAATTGCAATTCCCCAAAGATGTTGTGAACTACCCGGAGGTGCAACCGTACCGAGAATTTTTGTTTCTTCACCTTGTTGCACTCTCGCCAAAGTTCTATCGTTAGCGTATTTTCTCCAAAACCTCACAGTTGTGCTAAAACTGCGAGTACAGTCACTATCACCATAACCAGATTTTAAAGGGATGATCGCTTGTGCTTTTGCTCTATTTAAAGCATCTGCTGCCGCTTTTTGTAAATAACAGTCGTAGGTGCCATTTACTTTAGCCATCGTCAGCATTGATTGAAAATCTTGTGTTTCTTGTTCACTATTAAAAATCAGTTTTGGTGGCAATTTAATTTCCGGGTCTTGATTTACAAAAGCCGCACCATAGGCACGCAATAAAGTATATTCATAAGTACCGGGTTGGGGAATTTTTGGTAACTTATCTGTAATTACCGCTAAAAAACGGGACTTGGCCGTCAATTTTATCTCAGGGTTATATCTAAAATATTTAGTAGAACTTGTGATGCGATTAGGTATCTCTTTACATCTTTGAAATAATTGTTTGCGTTTGCCTAATGAATCAGCAATAACGCAATTATCTGAATTTTGGCTATCTTGACTCAGGATTTGATATCTGGCACCACTACTAGCCACTAAGACAAAGACAATCAAGGCGATAATTGTTAAAAAAAACGTCTTTTTAAGAATTACTTTCATCAAGCAGCACCCTGGAAAATAATAGCTAGATTTCCATTGTCATTTCCATTGCCAAACATTCAACAGAGAAAACAATGAAATAGCTAAATTAATCGGAATCAGACATTTTTCTCAATATCAAACAACAGCTACAAATTTATTTTGAATGAATAAATAAAAGTTAGAAGTGGATGTACATCTCAATCATATAATCTACAACCATGAAAACATATGTATCGGTTAAAATTGATTGTATCTCTGAGCTTAGTGTTCCTTAATCATGACCATGCACAATTGCGTAGAATTCCAAGACACTTTTGATATCATCGTCGTCGGTGCAGGTCACTCTGGTTGTGAAGCAGCCCTCGCTACCGCACGCCTTGGTTGTCGTACTCTTTTGTTGACGCTGAATTTGGATAAAATTGCTTGGCAACCGTGTAACCCAGCGGTGGGTGGTCCTGCGAAATCTCAGTTGACCCATGAGGTGGATGCACTGGGCGGAGAAATTGGTAAGATGGCAGACCGTACCTATCTGCAAAAGCGGATTCTCAACTCTTCGCGAGGTCCTGCAGTTTGGGCATTACGCGCCCAGACTGACAAGCGGGAATACGCGGCGGTGATGAAAGGTATTGTTGAGAATCAAGACAATTTGATTGTCCGTGAAGGGATGGTTACTGATTTGGTGCTGGGTGCTAACGATGAAATTGTTGGCGTGCAGACTTACTTTGGTGTAGCGTTCGAGTGCAAAGCAGTTATCCTCACCACTGGTACGTTCTTGGGAGGACGAATCTGGGTTGGTAACAAATCAATGCCAGCAGGACGTGCTGGTGAATTTGCTGCTGAGGGCTTAACAGAAACATTGCAGCGTATGGGCTTTGAAACAGGTCGCCTGAAGACAGGTACTCCCGCACGGGTAGACAAACGGTCTGTAGACTATAGTAAAATGGAGATTCAGCCAGGAGATGCAGACGTCCGCTGGTTTAGCTTTGACCCGGAAGTCTGGGTAGAAAGGGAACAAATTCCCTGCTACATGACTAGGACCACAGCAGAAACTCATCGCCTGATTCGAGAAAATTTGCACCTTTCACCGGTGTATGGGGGCTGGGTAGAAGCCAAAGG
>JANZYY010000352.1 GCA_026419705.1 Fischerella sp. | reverse complement strand
CCACTAACCTCAACAACTGCGATTAGTTCATCTAAATTTTTTTTGGTATACCCAGTCACCGCGATCGCTGAAATCCGTCCTCTTTGCTTACCACCAAGATTTCTTGCTCCCATTGGAGGAGTGTCAATTCAACGTCTTTGCCCTTGTTCTTGCTGTAGAACCTGTAAAGGATTAAACAAAGAGTTAACAACATCTTGTGGGAATTTAAGCAAGGGATCGGATACTATTTTTAAAGCAGAGTCAAAGCTAGAGATTAGTTGATTTAATTCGCCAGTAGATAAAGTCTTTGCCGCTTGCTGAAGACCCACACCAATTTTATCCAAAGCAAAGGCAGCAACTAAACGCACAGATTGATCTGGATCTGTCAAACTACTAATTAAGGTCGGAACTGCACCTTTGGCTTGTTCGCCGATACAACCAAGAGCAGCAGCAGCAAAGAAGCGAACCAGTCCGTCTTGGTTTTGCAAAGCTTGGACGAGTCCGGGTACAACAGATGCTGTATTTGCACCATCACATCTACCTGTATTAGTTGCTACTGGTTGATCCTGGGGTTGAGCATTTGGCTGTTGTACCTGCGGTTGAATCTGGGAGCTTTGACCCTGCATCGCCTGAATAATTCCAGGTATAGCAGAAGTAGCATCTGCACGCAGTTGCGGATTATTAGTCTGTAACCCTTGAATTAAAACAGGTATGGCAGAAGCAGCATCGAAGCCCACCTGCGGTTGTTTACCTTGTAAAACCTGAATTAAAGCTGGTATCGCCGGAGAAACATGACCACCAGGAGCAATATTGATGGAAGGCTGGGAATTATTCCCCTGTAGGGGTACAGACACACTGATGTTAGGTGAGTTTGTCTGTGTCAATTCCGACGACTGCTGCGCCCAACTAGCACTGGCAAAAACCAACGGTGAGGAAAGGCAAAATAAGCCTACTACCATCTGAGAGACTACAGCACTGAAGCGAAATTGAGTTGGGAATTTTTGGTTAGTAGATTTATTCATAGGTGTAGGTGGGTTAATTTTGAAGATTCATACACCACCCCAGATCAAAATTACGGAAACTTCCTCAGACATAACCAAGAATTTTTGACCAAAATCATGGGGTATTCCTTAAATTCCCGGATCTTTTGCACCCATCTCAATGTTATGGTGAGCTTCACAGAGATTTACAGAGCTTTTGCGTAAAAAATCCTCTCTGGAATGTAGGAATAAAGGAAACAACTAAAATAGAAGCTATTAAAAATGAGACTAGGATTATTAAGTCAAGTATTGGTAGGAGTGAAAGTTTGTAGCGTCGCTGCATTCATTCTTTCTGCATCTGTGGCGACTGCAACTGTCTCTCCAAAGCACATCGAGCCAGCTAACATCACCAAAACTTCTCAAGATGTGGCGATCGCAGCCAATGACTTTTACAATCAGGGAATAAAAAAATATCATCAAGGAGATTTAGAAGGTGCGATCGCTGCTTTTTCAACAGCAATCGGACTGAATCCCCAGAATGCACTGGTCTATGTCAATCGGGGGTATACTCGTTATGACTTGGGAGATAAACAAGGGTCAATAGAGGATTTCACCACAGCAATCCGCCTCAATCCCCAAGATGCTCTTGCCTACCTCAATCGGGGTTTGAGCCGCTATGAATTAGGAGACAAAAAAGGAGCAATAGAAGATTATACCGCAGCAATTCGCCTCAATCCCCAAGATCCCCGCGCCTATCACAATCGAGGTCTTGCCCGTGAAGACATGGGAGATAAACAAGGAGCCATAGAAGATTATACCGCAGCAATTCGTCTCGAACCCAATGATGTTCTTGCCTACGTAGGTCGGGGAAATGTCCGCGATCGACAAGGGGACAAACAGGGCGCAATCCAAGACTACAACCAAGCCATTCGCCTCGATCCAGAAGAACCTTTCGCCTACTACAACCGAGCCATTACCCGTTATAGCTTAAGAGATACCCATGGGGCAATAGAAGATTTTGAGAAAGCTGCAAACTTATTTTTGCAACAAGGAGACACTGCATCTTATCAACAAGTCTTAGACATGATTGCAGATGTTAAGCGGCAGAAAGCCAAAAATTTTGTTGCTATTTAATATGTCTTATGTTTCCACAGTAACTGGAACATTTTTGCTGTAATATTCTATTTGTTTGTAAACACTAATAATACTGTTGCCAACTACAAAAAATGTACCTTCTTCCTCATCTCTGGAAAACTGCAAATGAGGATATTGAGCAGCAACTTCTTGAGCAGTCATAGCTTTTGCATTCATTTCCCTTGGTAAAAGTCCAGTAGAGCCGATGTAAAATACCAGAGGGCTAACTTTATCCCGATAGATTTTTGAAGCAAACTCCTTTAACTTGTTATTCGCGGCAAAGAGTGCTGTAACCATTTCTTCCTTACTGACAGTGTTACCATGACGCTGCTCTTGCAATAACCGCACTAAACTATCAGCACCAACTTGAGTAAGAGTATCAGCAACAATACCGTTATTATTTAGTCCGAGAAAGTCATCAAAAATTTGTTTCATGAACTCATCCACTCGAGTAATTTTCATGCGGGATGACAATTGCTTGTGCCTGAAAGCAATATTTTCATGAAAAGCTATTTCAAACTTAGGGTTGGAAATAATTTCTCCAGTTTTTTTGTCATAAACTTGATACATTCTGTTCAGAAATTTATTAGCAGAATGCAATTTATTCAGGTTCAGAATGTCTTGGCTACCAATATCGATTTTATAGCTAACTCGTGCCTCAACTTTGCCCTGAGCTAGAGCTTCTTGAATATCGCTATATTCATTAGTTGTAGGAAAGTTGATGTAAATATTTTTAGATAAATAATAATTTTTCAACTCATCTAGCTGTTCCGATAAAAAGACATCAGACTGATCTTTTAAGTAAGCAGAAATGATACTAGAAAGTACTTTGATTTTTGCAAGTTGGTAGAAGACACCATCAATACTAGTGTAATGTCCATCAAAAGGTACAAGAGGTAAATTGTCTAACCTGATAGTATACTCACGCCGAAAGTCAAATTCTCGATCTGCTACAACACCTTTTTCTTTTAGCAAGTCAAACGTTTTTTTACTGCTAATTTTGACTTGCAGTGACTTTATATTGATTTTGCCGTCACTAACAATAGTGTAATTTTTAAAACAATTTAAGTCATTCACTAGCAAGCCCGCAACTTCGAGGATAGGTGTTTTGTCTTCGGCTTTCACAAGTCTGACTTTGCGGGTGATGAGCATGTTAATAGTGGCTGTGTTGCGGTTCAATAAAAACGAACCCATGCCCACATACTCATCATCGTCTCTATATTCCGTCCTGAGCCACGGTGTAATCAGGTTATTGTTATCATCTCTAAGACCCCGGATACGCCTGATACTTTTTCTTTGATAATTTTCTTGTAAATGCTTGATGTTAACAATGATATTTTGGCGATTTTCTTCCAAGATTTTGAGCAGTTCCAGCAGAGAAATTTTTTGATTTAATTCCAGGTTTTCCATGCGATCAAATTTATTTTTTGCAGCTTGATTTTTCATTGTGAAAATTACCCTCGCAAAGCGAACGACAAAGATTATTTCCGTTTCCCAAAAATCATATTTATTTAAAATCTGCACAAAACCCAAAAAACGTAGAAGAAAAGAAAACAATCCTTCAAGCAGGAATATATTAATCTACGATTTGCTGTAGTTTATTTCTATCTTTTAACTGTTACTTTGTGTAGTGATAGTTGCATTTATAGAAAAGTTCATATAGGTATTTATCTACTACAGATATTGCATATAACCCTATAAGTTCACGTCACATACCTAATGCTCATTACTATAGTACAATAGTACTATAAAAGATTTTAAGTCGCTAGTTCTCTTAAGATGCACATTCTTATAATCCTGATACAGCAAGGGTTTTAGAAATTCGGAAAAATGTGCTTCTTTCATATGTTGCTAGTGGCGATCGCGTAGCGTGCGGGAAGCATTCGCCGCTAGTTGGAGGCTGATATATTATTGCACTATTCGAGTGGGAGAGCTAGAAGTTCTAATTCTCGTTACCATGTTCAACCAGAGAACGAGGGTTTGGAAATTGCGATCAAGCTCCAGGTTTGAAATAATCTAAAAGCCTATCTCCTGAGTCTGCGCGAATTAATGCTACAACCACATCAGGTAAAGCAGCTAAGCTGGGGTACACCAAATAGCGGGGTTCCCAACGAGGATGAA
This sequence comes from Fischerella sp., assembly GCA_026419705.1. Taxonomy (GTDB): domain Bacteria; phylum Cyanobacteriota; class Cyanobacteriia; order Cyanobacteriales; family Nostocaceae; genus PCC9605. The sequence continues at coordinate 1,591 of JANZYY010000352.1, read as the reverse complement.
ACTTATCTTTGTAGGTGTGTAAACCTTGGAAATTATAGAACCGCTCAAGGTGCTGGAAAAGATAGTGCAATACTTTCTCCAAACGGTCTGAGTGTTGGGTTTCACCCACCCCAGCCAAGGCAGAAAGACCCAGATTAAAGCCATCGTACCCCTGTTCCTTGTAGTGTTGGAACATGGAGATAAATAAAAAGTCCATTGTCCCGTTCTCAATCGACCGGCGGTGTCGCATCAGGTCATTAGTAATTTCGTTGAGTTGGTATTCTGATACAATGTTGGCAAAAGCGACAATCTCACCGTGGGAAGAGTGTACCGCAACAATTTCACATTCCCTAAGGTAAGCTTCGTCAAACCAACCCAGAGCAAAACGCTTTTCTGAACCTTTTACCATTTGCAGCCACTCGTCACTGACAGTTTTTAACTGGCGCAACAAGTCATGAGCAATAGGCGGTTGGTAGAATCTGACCTCATACCCTAACTTAGTTAAGCGATTTACTGCTGTGCGGAGATTTTTACCTGCTTTTCCTTCTAAGGAAAAGGCTTTGAGGTCAACAATTGCTTCTTCACCAATTTTTAACACCTGAAACCCCAAAGACTTATACAAATCAATGTCATCAGGCAAAGTTTGGTAAAAAGCAGGATACCAATCATTGCGTTGGCAGAACTGCTCAAAGGCAACGATTACCTCTTGGCGCTCCTCCACCGGCCCGATGGGATCTCCTAGAGCGATCGCACCCCGTCCTTTAGGAACATAAGCAATTACACTCTGACCGGAAGGGCTAAAAAAGTAAGTTTTATCACTTAATAAAGCAAATGCTGCTAAAGAAGAACAACCGTGATTTTGTACTATTTCCCTTGCTAATTGTCGTTGACTAGAGGTAGCCGAATCACGCAAAAATACTGGTTGTAGAAGCATCCCCAGCGCATAGGTAAAAGTACAAGCTGCAATTATGTATATAGAATTAGCAAAAAACTGACCAAATCGCGTCCTTGGTTCCAGTCCCCAATTATCCTCTGTGAAGAACATTGCCAAAGTCTGAACTATGGCTTCTGCAAGGTTGAAATGATCGGAATAATGTTGGTCTAAAAAGTAAAACCCAATAGTTCCATATGCTAGGGTAAACAGCAAAGCAGCGATTAATATCTGCACTGCTCGGGCAATTGAAGGGCGATCTGATTGGGCGGTAAAAACATGACGCATCAAGAGTAATTGCACCAGCAGTACGCCAGACAGCAGACTTTCTTCATAGTCCAAACCCTTGAGTAAATGGCTGACTATAGAAATAACCAACAAACCAATAGTCAGTAACCAAGCAACACGTTTTCGACGCAATAAGTTGGTAGCAAGCGTCAGTAAAATAAACCCAGTCAAAGCTGCAAATATATGACCACCAGCACGAATTTCAAACGGTAAAAATTCCTTTAACAAGAGATTCCGACCGTAGAGGTTGGGTGTCACTGCTGATAGCAAGTTCACTACTCCGACCAAACCTGTAAGAAGTGCTGCACTCCAGAGTCCAATTCTAGTTTTTAAGTCATTAGTCATTGGTCATTGGTTAGTAGTTAGTAGTTAGCGGTTAGTAGGGGCGGGTAA
>JANZYY010000351.1 GCA_026419705.1 Fischerella sp. | reverse complement strand
CCCAATACAGTTGGTGTTAGTACTCTTTGTGTCTTAGTGTCTTAGTGGTTTAAAGATGATCTTTTTCACCACCAAGACACCAAGACACCAAGACAAATTCATCATTTCAAGAGTAGATCAAAACCTTAACTGAACCGTATTGGATTATAGGTTTCCTCAACAACAGTATCTGCTCGCCCAGAATTTTTATGAAATGGTATAACTATCTAATGGCAGAGCGACCTTATTCAAAAATTGCATTAATTCATACACTGAGTTATGTGTCGATACAGCACCGCTACAGGTGACTTGCCAGATCGGGTGTCCTTTTATAGATAGAACTTCTACGCATATTTGCGTATGCTTCCTATCTGTTCCCACAACAAAACCTGCTCGTTGTAAAGCACGTTTTGTCCACATTGCTGCCATACCTTCGCCCACCAAATTAACTGTGCCACGCATCGATGTATGAAGATGAAATTCTCCAGATAGTGGGTTAAATTCGACACCTTCGCTTTTAAAAGTTTCAGCAAATGCACCGCTTAAAACTAAGTCTTCTGGTGCGCCAACGTGTAAACTTCCATCGCTTGCTAATAGCCAAATTTTGTCAGCTAAGCGCAAAGCTAAATCTAAATCGTGAGTAGAAAGGAGAATTGCTTGATTAGTTTCCTGTGCTAACTGGCGCAGCAGTTGCATAATTTCTACACGTCGCGGTAAATCCAGAAATACTGTTGGTTCATCAAGTAGCATGACAACAGCTGACTGTGCTAAAGCCCGCGCAATCATAATTTTTTGGCGTTCCCCATCACTGAGTTCGCGGACATTGCGTTGTGCGAGGTGTGTAGCACCTACTGATTTTATCGCCCAAGCAACTATTTCTGCATCTTGGGATGTCAGCCTTCCCCACCAATTTGTATAAGGATAGCGCCCCAAGGACACTAAGGTGTAGCCACTAAGCATACCTACATCTATTTTCTCAGTCAGTACTAGACTGAGACGTTTTGCTAATTCTTGCGGTGGTAACTTGTAAACATCGTCTCCTAACAATCGCACCTCACCTTGAATGGGAGGTTGCATTCCAGCAAGCGATCGCAGTAATGTTGACTTACCCGCACCATTAGGGCCAAGTAAACAGACAAGTTCCCCTGATTGTAGAGAAATTGAAATGTCAGCTGCAACATTGCGGAAAGTTTTCCCAGATATCCTGTAACCAATAGTCAAGTTGTGGGTTGTCAGAATTGCATTACTCATGTGGGAAAGGATTTTTGAGAATTACGCCGCACAATTACCCAAGTTACAACAGGAGTTCCGATCAAAGCAGTGACAGCATTTAATGGGAGAGTAATTTGAGATCCTGGAAGTTGGGCAAGCAAATCTGCAATTAATGCTAAAATTGCACCCATAATCATCACTGCTGGAATTAATACTCGATGATCTGAGGTGTTAAATAAATTGCGACACAAATGAGGAATAGCTACACCTAAAAAGGCGATGGGACCACAAAAAGCGGTAATGGCTCCAGCTAATATAGATGCACTGCTAATAATAGAAAATCTGGCTTTTTGTACCGTTAAACCCAAACTACGTGCATAGGATTCACCTAGTAAAAGTGCGTTGAGTGGTTTTGACAACAACAGCGCTGCGAACAACGCAAGAACTATGGTTGGGGCTAAAATAATCATTTGTCGCCAAGTTACACCAGCAAAGCTACCAAAAGTCCATAATAAATAACTTTGAATGCGTTCTTTGGAACTAAATTGCAGAAAAATACTTACAATTGATGTCGTCGCATAACCAAACAACAAACCTAAAATCAGCAGTGTCATTGTGTCTTGAAGACGGCGAGAAACAACAAGCATAATCGCTAAACTTGAAGCTGCGCCGAGACTTGCTGCGATGACTAAACCAAAATCACCCCAGACTCCTAAATCTTTTAAATATGTAGCAGTACCTGTGGCGCTGGCTGTGAGTAAGACTAGTGCAACTCCTAAAGAAGCACCAGAACTAATTCCTAATACAAATGGTCCCGCTAGAGGGTTTCTAAATAGAGTTTGCATTTGTAAACCACTAACGCCTAAAGCTGCACCAGCAAGGGTAGCGGTTAAGGCTTTAGGTAAGCGAAATTTGAGAATAATAGTAGTCCATGCGCTTTTTTCTGGTTGTTCTCCTAGTAAAACTGTGATGACTTGATTTAAAGGTATTTGAGCTGAACCAAGGGCTATATCTAGTAAAAAGGTGAGAAATAATATGATGAGTAGTGTGGGAAAAATCAAATATTTTAAGGGAAAATATAAGGATTTTGATTTATCTTTTTCAGACATTTTTTATCAGATTAAACCGCAGAGGTGCAGAAAACGCAGAGAATATATAAAAGGATAAACGGGGAAGATTAAGAGAGTTTACGGTAGTATTTTAGTTGATACTTGGGTAGTATTTCTGGATGTAATATTTTAATTAAATCTGATAAAATTAGATGCGGATTACTGATTCCGCTTTCCCAATAATCGTTACCGCCAGTAGTGTTCATGCGGGCGTTATTATTATAAATGTTGCCTGCTTTTACAGCTTTAAATTCAGCATAGCGGTTATCATCAGCAAGTAGGTCTTTTTTTGTTTTCCAAGCTTGACTAAGGTTTAACCAGTAATCAGCATTGACAGCCCGTTCAAACACTTTTTCAAAAGATAATGGTAGACTACCAGAAGATTTGTTTTCTTTCCAAAGATAGTTTGCACCTGCATCAGCTAGATATTGGGCTACATAACTGTTACCTCCTGGCATGTACCATATTCCTTTAAAGTTGAATCCTACAAATAAACTGGGACGATTTTTTACAGATTTGGCTTGAGCAACAATTTTTTCGTATTGTTGAGCGATTTCTGCAAAAATATTTGTAGCTTTTGCTTCATGGTTAAAAAACAAAGCTGTAAACTTCAGCCATTCCGCCCGTCCTAGTGGTGATGATTCCATATACTCAGCATTGATGGCTACTTTTAACCCTGCTTCTAAGAGTTTTGGATAACTATCAATATCTGGATTACCGACTCCATATGTTGTCACTAAGTCAGGATTTAATTCTAATAATTTCTCAACATTAACATTAGCATCATTCCCGATTTCAACTAATTGACCTGCTTTTATTTTCTCGACTACGCTAGTTGTATTAACCTGTTTGCTATTGCTAATACCAACAAGTTTATCTACAACTCCCAATTGATCCAAGTGGGGTAAATGAGTTGTCGAGAGAGAAGCGATTGTCTTGATAGGAACTTGAATGATTTGTGTTGCTTGGAATCCTTTTGGTATCGGTGTACCGCATTGAACTAAGACATATTGAAATGTTGTGTTGGCATTTTGCCAAGGATTTTTCACTTTGATAATCTTGTAGTTTAGATGATATTCTACCTCAAAGCCTTTAGCATAATAGATGTTGATTTTTTCAGGGAAGTAGTCTGTTTTTGGGTTATAGTTTGAGATGCATCCTTGAGTAAGATTGGTGTTTGAAAATGAAATTGCTTCAGTGGATGTTTGTTGATGATTGCTTGTGTTTGTTGCACTGTGACAAGCAATACATAAGATTGCAATCAAAACCACCTTCCACAAAAAGATGATGGTTTTAGACTTGAACTTTTTTGAAAAAATCATATCTCTGAAATTGGCGGATAACAATGTTCAGTGATTTTCTTTCCTTGAACCAGATGTTTATTGACTATATTTTCAGCCACTTCAGGACTAACACGAGTGTACCAAGTCCTATCTCCGGAATAAAAAACGACTGGCCCAAGTTTACAAACTTCCAAACAACCAGAAGTTCTAACTTCGATATCCAAACCCGATTTTTCAACTGCTGCTTTTAATGATTCAAAAATAGGTTCCCATTTGCGGGAAGGAAGACAACGACTCGAAGTACAAACAGATATGTAAGGATGTTTCAGGGGATTTTTAGTGAACGGAATTGGCTTTTTACCTAGTACATAAATATCTCGTAATTCTTCATAAAGTGCTAATTTTGCTAAATTAGGTTTTCCTTCCGGTAATAAATTTTCTTCTTCGACATATGGATTAGGTAAGAAAATAGTCATCAAATTTTCACCCGCACCATTCCAAAAATCAATTCCCCAACTTCTGGGATTTCCTTCTGCATTAAATCGTCGATAAAAAGCAGCACGATTAACTTGACGCTGTTGCCTTAATTCCAGTGGTGTTTTACAATGAGGGCCACCTAAATTTGCTTCAATACATAGGTGAAGATGCCAACCTTCGGTGACGACAGTCAGATATCCATCATAAAGAATGCAAATTTTCGGTGCAGCAGTAAATTCTAATTCCAACACACCACCTTGGACAACATGTCCTACACCTACCTGCTGCCAATTTTCTTGAAATAAGGTGTAAAGTAATGGTGACAAAACATCGCAACTACAATCAAAATATTCATATTCTATATAACCACCTGTTGGTGAAGGTTCGGTGACGGTACGATTTAATGGTGTTACCCAACAATTAAATTCACTCATGGCAATTTTGGATTAGTTAATAGTCATTGGTCATTTTTCATTTGTTATTCATTTCCTATTTGATCCTCCTATTAATTAAGCTAAAATATCGCATTTAACCCAACTTGAAAAACTCTACCCGCATCTGGAAAACCAGGAAATAATTGATATCGCTGATTAAAGATATTATCTACACTACCAGTAACTACAAAATTATCACTCAGGGGAACTCGGATTTTAAAATCAAAATTTCCAACGAATGTAGAACCTCTAGCATATAAATTAAAAAGAGTTGGAGCGCGGAAATTCCGAATATAATTAGCTCGGATGGTAGTAGAATCAGTCAGCGCTAGTTTTGCGCCTATACTTGGTGATGTAAATGAGCCATTTGTTAAACTACTAAAATCTTGGCGTAAGCCAAAGTTCATCGTGAAAGCAGGAGTAAAGTTAATTTCATATCTCGCAAACAGCGCTCCTTGAGAGATGCTATCGTCATAACTAATTGTTTCTTGATGATCGAGATAGTCAAAAGTAACGTTACGCGCTGAAGTGTTCCGGTAATCAAAGCCATAAACTATAGTTTGATTTTTAGCAAAGTTCCAACTATGATGCACTTGAATTCCATAGGAATTTTGCTCGTTGTCAAACCGCGCCGAAGATGAAACACGACTATCAAAACGAGTGTTGAGAAAATCTGCGTAGACTTTGGCTGTAAGTAGAGAATCGTTTCCCGAACCTAGTTTTGAGTTCCAGGTTAAATCGGTGAGAACTTGGTCTGTGTATTTGCGATCGCGCTCTGTCAACAAGTTAAAATAGCCTTGTCCAAACACAGGTTCAGGAATAGGAACACCTCCAGGAACTCCCTGTTCTTTTCCTAAATATAAAGTTGAGAAGGTGAGGGTATTGCGCTGACCTACATTCGCCTCTAACTTGAGATTAAAGTTATTGTAGAGAACATCATTGTTTTTTCTGGTTCCCTCAAAATCAGCTTCTGGTATCGAAAAAGGATAATTATTTTCTGCTTGGGTGCGGTTATATCCCAAAACCCAACCAACATCCCCTACTTTTCCACTTGTGTTAATAGTCTGCTGATTGAGTCCATAGGCGCCAAAAGTCACACCCGCTTGGGTTGTTACTTTCTCTGTGGGACGACGAGTGATAATACTAATCACACCCCCAATCGCAGAGGAACCGTAAAGAGTAGAACCTCCTCCTGGTAAAACTTCTATTCTTTCAATAATGTTGCTGGTAATTTCGGAAAGGTCAAAACCACCGCCACCGAGATTGTTAATTGGTCTACCATCAAGTAAAATCAGCACCTGTTCGGAATTAGAA
>JANZYY010000350.1 GCA_026419705.1 Fischerella sp. | reverse complement strand
GGGGTTATCAACGTAGTAATCTTCTTGCCAACCGCTACGGTTCAAGCGTTGGCGAAAGTAACCTTGGCGATACAGCAAGCCGATACCGACCATTGGTACCCCCAAATCTGATGCTGATTTGAGGTGATCGCCTGCAAGAATGCCCAAACCCCCAGAGTAGATTGGCAGAGATTCATGGATGCCAAATTCGGCGCAGAAGTAAGCAATGGGATGTTCGGTTGAAACTTGCGGTGCAACCCGACTCACCCAAGTATCTTTTTGGGTCATGTACTCGTCAAATTCTTTGGCTAGGGCAGAAATTTGTTTGAGGTAAAATGGGTCTTCTGCTAATTGGGTGAGGCGTTCGTAGGTTGCCGATTCTAATATTGCTACTGGATTGTGCCCACAGCGTTCCCATTCTTGGGGATCGATGGTTTGGAATAAGGCGAGGCGATCGCTTGTCCATGACCACCAGTAATTATAAGCCAAATCTGCCAAGCGTCGTAGCGGCAAAGGCAATTTTTCACTCAAGCGAAGCGCTGGGTTAATTGCACTGCTTTTAGTCATAATTATTGTTCGTTTAGCTTTGTAAGTTTACTAGTCAATAACGGCAAATAAGGCGACTATTCCAACCTGCTTCCCGTCGCCTTGTGACTGAGTCAATCTCTGGAGATGCAGCAGTTTATTGACAAAAAACCTTAGCCAAGTCTCTGGTTTTTGGTTTTCAACATACTAACAATCATCCGTCTTTTTGTGACGATTTTGGCAACTGTCTATCTCAAATTTATTGACGTTGTTTTAAATTATTTTTTATATATTTAATATTTATTAAACTTAACTATTTCTAACTTTCAGTTTCAATGATTTTTTGAAGAAAGGCAGAAGGCAGAGGGCAGAAGGGCAGATAAATTAAAATACCTGTCTTATTAAAAAAAATATAAATATATTAATTTTTGTAAAAAATACAAACATAAGAACAAAAATTCCCTGATTTATAATCAGGGAATGCTGCAGCTGAGAGTGATTCACGCTTAAATTAGAGCGATCGCATGATGGCGAATGTGATCTTCAATAAAAGAAGCAATAAAGTAATAACTGTGGTCATAACCTTGTTGATAACGCAAAGTCAGAGGTTGATTAGCTTCTCTACAAGCTTGCTCAAATACATCAGTCAGCAATTGTTCTGCTAAAAATTTATCCGCAGTGCCTTGGTCGATGAGAATTAGACTGTGATAACCAACTTGCCTGACTAATTCACTAGCATCGTAGGCACGCCAAGCTTCTCGATCTTCACCAAGATAACCTTTAAAAGCCTTTTGACCCCAAGGACAACGCATCGGTGCTGCAATGGGTGCGAAAGCCGAGACTGATTTGTATTTTTGGGGATTTCGCATTGCACAAACCAACGCTCCATGTCCACCCATAGAATGACCGAAAATGCTTTGTTTATCCGGTAGCACTGCAAAGTTTTCGGTAATTACGGCAGGCAATTCATCAACAACATAACTATACATGCGGTAGTGTGATGCCCAGGGTTCTACAGTAGCATCAACATAAAAGCCAGCACCGGTACCAAAGTCCCAGTCGTCATCTTCACCAGGAATTCCGGTTTGGCGGGGGCTAGTATCTGGTACTACTAACATTAAGCCATACTTTGCTGCCAAGCGTTGGGCTTCCGCCTTAGCCATAAAGTTTTCTTCCGTGCAGGTTAAGCCGGAAAGGAAATAAACAATTGGTACTGGATGGTGATTTGCTTGTGGTGGTTGGTAGACAGCAAAGCGCATTTCACTATTGCAGCAAGAGGAGAAATGACGATAAAAGCCGAGTTTGCCATCAAAGCATCTTGATTCTGAGATGAGAACAAAAGACATGTTTATTGGTTAGATTCGCTAAACTTACGAGTGGAGGTAGCTGGCAGTGCAGGCTATTTGTATCAGTTAAAACTTTACTATGAGCCAAGAGCAACAGCATGTTTTCGAACCCAAATATGTTCAGCAATCATCGACATCTGCACGAGATACTGAACAAAAATTACAGGAAACAGATGAAAAAGTTTCCTATGTCTACAAGACAGATCGTATTAGAGCATGGAGTGAGTTTATTAAGTCAGTAGCTCCTTATGTGTGGGCTGCTGTCATTGTTATTGTAATTATTCCTTTGCTAGGTAGATTTTTAATCGCAGGTTCATCGCCTGAAGGTAAAAGTATCCCTAATCAAACACATGACAATATAGTTTTTGTTGAAAAAAGACAACAACCTAAAGGTATGGAGATGGCGATCGCCACTGCTCTTAAAAATGCTAAATCTCAATCAGAGACTTTTGCGTCGGAAAAATTAAACGAGTGGGTTGATGAATTGATGACTCGTGTCGATGATAGTTTCTTAGATTGGTATTTTAATTATTTCAACCAAAAGAAACTAGAATTCAGCACACCATTTGTATGGCTATCTTCAGCAGTTGCTCACTGGGTAAATGGAAATAATCCGTCTCCTACACAAGCAGTTGCAGAAAAATTGATAGAGAATTTCCAAACAGAGTTTGCCAAGCGTGTCCTGAGACCCAAAATTGCCCAACTCGAATTAGAGAACATCACTAGAGATACTATCAATTTATATGTCACACAATTGAGTAAAAATATTTACAATATCCAAAGCAGTTACAAAATACCTCAAGGAGATTGGGAACGTTATCTAAATGATATTGCAATTACGATTAATGATACGGAAGGCAATATTTCTAATCTATCCTTAAAGGTTTTGGCTGGTGGAAGCGCCTATCTACTTACTAAAGCAATGATTCCATCAGTAACAAAAGTAGGAAGCAAAGTAGTAGCATCCTTTGCTGGGAAAGCAGGCGCAAAAATGGCTGCAAAAACTGGTGGTACCGTTGCTGCAAAAGTAGGTGCAGAGTTACTAGATCCAATTATAGGAGTTGGGATTATTATCTGGGATTTATGGGATTACCATCATACAGTCGCAGTTGAAAAACCAATTTTACGAGATGCGATTCACGATTATTTGCAGCAGGTCAAATATTCACTGCTCGAGAACCCTGAAAATGGCATCATGACAGCAATTAATCAAGTAGAAAGTGGCATTTTCAAGTCTATTGAATCAATAAAACAACCGGTATGAGTTTAAGAAAACGTGAAAATATTTGTCTGTTTTAGAAAGTTATTCAAATCAAAATTAACAGTCTGATTTAGAGTCATGAGAATCATTTTGATTCCCGATTGAGCATTAACTTATGAGCATCAATAATCTTTTTTTTATCCATTACTGCCAGTAATACCGACACTTCTTGGGAAACTGGTTCAGCTAAATTTAATATATTTGCAGCATTATCCAACGTTTTCCCTTGTAGGATTTGATAGCCAAGTTTAAGTAAATTACACCAAGTAATATTGTTTTCCAAATATGCTTTAGCAATAGTAATAAGTAGGTCTTGATAATCATTACCTTCAGCCTTTGTCATCATAGTATGGGGAATTTCAAATATTTTATCAAAGCGAAAATACCAGGATTTTTGCTGATATTTTTTGATATGTGCAAATAAAATTTTTAGTTCGTGTTCATCTACAGTGAGGTCGCTTTCACTGGAAATTACAAACATTGGCACTGTTGATTTATCTTTGACTCGTTCTAAAATTTCTTGACCCATATCTAAAAATAATCGCAACGCCGGAATGCGAAAGCCATGATAGCCAAAATTACCAGGGTTATCTTTATTCAACCATTCGTAATAAAAAGGCAGGTTTTCCACTAAAAAATCTACTATTTTATTAGTACCACTTAAGTAAGGAGCAAATAGCAAAGCCTTTTCTATATCTTGGGAATGCTCTAGCGCTAACCAAGCAGATAAATTTCCGCCTGTAGATAATCCGCCGACGATCGCTTGCTCTCCCAAGCTTCGTGCAGTTTGTAGCCAACACAGAGCAAAATCTTGATAAACTTCTCGCTCCATAGGTAAAGGAGGGGGATTATCTTTATTCCAGTTTCCTGCTATTCCATGACCAGGCTGTAATGGGATTAAAACATTGTAACCAGCCGCAAATAGAGCTTTTCCTAACGGTTCAAACTGATAAGGGCCAGCTGTAAATCCGTGGAAAAAAAGGCAAACTTTTCGGGTTGGATGCGGATGGAAAAAGAATTTTGAGCGGCAAGCTTCGTTTTTTATTGGTAGACTGTCCTCAAGATTTTTGGCTTGTTCAAGGATGGCAGCTGTTTTGTTAAAATAATTGGACATATTTTTTATAGAAGTTAAAGTTGTTACGTTTTAAACAAAATTACAATCAAAGAGAGGCTGAGCGCATCTGGCAGAAGTTTTAATGAAGATTGATACTAACTAATTCAGTCTGCTGCATTCTGCCAGGAAGGTTTCAAGGATGTTGTAGTGTAATATACAAGATATCTTAAATAAGCAGACATGCTTGGCAGTTCCGCCAAGGGGCATTTTTTGTAAGATATATAACAAAGCATTTATGACCAACAAAGGCTTAGGGTAAACAATTGCAACATCCACCAGGCAGAACTTCCAATCCTTCGTAACCACCCTTCAACCTGGTTACGAGAATTAAGCAGCTCCTGGCTGATGTCAATTAGCAATGCTATTTGTTCCCATCACGTTAAACTAGGTCTGGTAACAGCCGCTTTATCATTCATTATGAGGCTTTTATGGCAGCTACTCTGCAACAGATTGCCAATTACTTAGACAATCTTGGTTGGGATTATCGTTTAGATGAAGAAGAAGATCGTATTATTACAGGTGTAGAAAGTGAAAACATAGAAGATTTTTTAATCGTTGTCCAGTTAGATGAAGAAGGAAAATTTTTCCGACTATTTGCACCCCAAGTTCTGGCGGGAGTGAAAGATCATCCTTACAAAGCAGCAATTCTCCAGTCAATGTTAGCAATTTCTTGGGAAACCAAAATGCTGCAATGGGAGTACGATCCTTCCGATGGCGAAATTCGTGCTATTATTGAGTTTCCTTTAGAAGACTCAATTCTCACAGAAAAACAATTTAACCGCTGTCTGAGTGGCTTGATTCAGCTGATTGATAGTGTAGCACTGCCTCGCCTGAAAGCTGTAATGGAAACAGGTCAAGATCCAGGAAATGTAGAACTGGGTGAAAGACTTTTACTCAGCATTCAAGAACAGGCTCCGGGATTGCTAGAACTTTTGGAGAAAGCCATGGAAGCTCGTAAAAAGCGAGGGAGTTTTCCTGGTGAATGAGTCGAATGAGTCGTGAAATAGCTATACTCCAAAGTGATACGCTCAATATACTGAAGTTTTCTAAGGTTGGATTGTATGACCTCCTATGCTACTTCTTCTGCTAAAGCAGAAATGGGTGAACTTCGGCGGTTAAAAGGCTTGCTACCGCCAGAATTGCAAAGTTGGGTAACAGTTGAAGGTACAACAGAAGTAAACCCACCGCTGATCCGCAGCGAAGAAATTGGCAAAGATCAGGTGGAAATTCAAATAGATTTGGTGAAATGGGATTCGCTGGCGATGGATCAGCGCAACCTGCTGTTTTGGCATGAAGTCGCTCGCATTCAAAACGATACTATCCCCAAAGATGGTTGGGAAATGGCAGCCTTAGCAATTGGTTTGGGTGGTGCTGTTGGTGAATTGTGGGTACAGGATGCTCTATTGCTGATATTAGCTTTGGCACTGTGCGGAGTTTCAGGCTGGCGGCTTTATCAAAAGAATAATGGACAAAAGCAGTTAAAAGAACTAGTCGAAGCCGACGAAAAAGCGATCGCTTTGGCAACTCGCTTTGGTTATAGCCTTCCCAACGCTTATAAAAGTTTGGGAAGTGCTTTGAAAACCTTA
>JANZYY010000349.1 GCA_026419705.1 Fischerella sp. | reverse complement strand
AGGTGATTAGCAAAGGTACAAACGGCACTTTTCTGAACGGTGTTTTAGTGACTCAGAGTCTTCTACCAGATAATTCATTACTACAATTAGCACGAGGAGGCCCAATACTAAAATTTCACATTGAACAAGTAACTGCTCCAAATAAGCCGGTAAACTTATCTAACACTTGCACTCACGAAGGGAACTCACCTAACAATCTGTTTTGCATTCACTGTGGTCAACCTCTCTGTGTGCAACAGACAATTCGCCACTATCAAGTGTTGCGAATACTGGGACAAGGAGGTATGGGCACTACCTATTTGGCTTGGGACGAAACAGGAAAAATCACTGGACACCCGCAACTGCTGGTTTTGAAGCAAATGAATGCGGACATGGCGAAAATTGCCAAAGCCCGCGAGTTATTTGAACGAGAAGCTCACATTCTGAAGTCTCTTCAACATCCAGGTATTCCCAAGTATTACGATTTTTTTGTGGAAGGCGGAAAAAAGTATCTGGCAATGGAATTAGTCCACGGCCAGGATTTAGAAAAATTGATTTTGATTAAGGGGCCGGTGACTCCCAGTCAAGCGATCGCCTGGATGATCGAAACTTGTGAAATTTTGGACTATCTGCATGGGCAAGATCCTCCACTAATTCACCGCGATATTAAACCCGCTAATTTGATGGTACGAAATTCTAATAATCGCATAGTGGTGCTGGATTTTGGCGCAGTCAAAGAAATTGTTAGTACTGCACCTGGGACTCGTATTGGTGCAGAAGGTTATTGCGCTCCTGAACAAGAACGGGGACAACCCCTGACGCAATCAGATTTGTACGCAATTGGACCCACGCTCATTTATCTACTCACCGGCGAAAGTCCTTTCAAGTTTTATCGTCAACAAGGACGAAATTATCGGTTTAATCTGACAAATGTCCCTACCATCACCCCCGAATTAGCAAAGGTAATTGACCGTGTTACAGAACCATTGCCACGCGATCGTTATCAAACAGCGAAGGAATTAGCTGCGGCATTAGCAGCTTGCAAATAAGAATTGGTTAGTGGTTAGTAGTTAGTTGTTGATTCCTACTAACTACCAACTACCAACTACTGCTATTCTTCGTCCCAAGCTTCTACTGCCAATAGATCGCTCACTGGGTCTTGCATGTTGAACCCAAAGTCTAACAATTCTTTTTTCCAGTACTGCCATTCATTCCCGAAAAGCAAAGCGATTTTCCAAATGCTATCGGTTGGCTTGATAATATTTGAGTCTACGAGTGATTGCACGTTACGCTGCAATTTCACCATTGGGTGAATTACTTGCTGAGTCATAACCTCGATTGAATTTGAATTCAGATTTGGTTTGGTAAATGCTTAAGTCAAAACTGTTTTTCTTTTGGGAGTTGTTGCCGATGCATGCGTAGAGTTAGGTACTTTGGCAAATACAGTCTAGTTTCTTAACTATATCATAACTAGCTCTACTTAGGTGCTGTCAAATTCGGTTTTGTACGGTAATCACGACCTAAAAACTCAAATTGTGACCATCGGTCTTTGCAGACACTTACCAAAAAAAAGTCGTCTTATTAATAGCATAGGTAAGATGCTAAGGATCAACTTGTAAAATTTTATTCGTGTTTTCATCAGCATGTGTGTGCTATTTAACAAACCCATCAAATTAGGACTTGATGGGGTTTTCGAATCAAAATTAAACCTTGCATGCTTGAGACATCTACCATCTCTAGCAAATTGTTATATAGAATATCGCAAACCTCTGGGATTTGATGATAAAGTATGCATTTTTTACAAAAATTTAATTATTTATTCGCAAATTCAGACTAAAAAAACAGCAAGAATTTGATGATGAAAAGAAAATGACGAAAAATCATAGCTTGCAAGCTCTAGATTCATCTACGAGAATTAGGACACAAGCTAATTTCCTGCCCATATACAGTGGATGAGTATAGCTGTTTTATATAGTAAAGTCTCCAGAAGCCAAGTCTTCGGTAGTCTTTACTCTTAATTATGAAATGTCGCAGCAGTCAAGCGTATAACACTTTCATCTACAGCCATCACTGCCTCAACTCAATGAAAAGCAAAACTTACGGCTGATATTCCAAAAAAATTTTGTGTTTTGACACAATAATTACTTTTAAGAGATAAATACTCACTCACTGTGATTAGTTTACAAAATATTTTTTAATATTCCATATACCGGCTAAAATGCTTAGTCGATATAGTGGAATATATGAATCATAAATATATGTTTTGATTAAAATTCAGGATTTTTAATTACAAATATTTTTCTTATGCCCCCACACGATTAGTGACTAGGGATTGGAAGATAGCAGTAAAATTTTTTATTCGTTGCACGAACTTTTTTAACACCCATTGGGCGCTCATATAAAATTGCCATCGAAGATGGTAATATCAATTCCCTTTAACTTTCTAATCCCCTTTACAAAGGGGGCTATAAATGTAGGAAGAACCGGAGTTGGGAAATTGGGCATTGGGCATTGAAAATTGGTTTGATCAGCCCTTCAGGAAAGACATCCGGTAGAAAATATAGAAATTTTTACGCTGCAGACGTTCGATGAGGGTAATTTCGCGTCTTATCTGTTGCTGCTTGCCCAAACCGGGTTCTGTGACTGCGCCGCTTATTTCTGATGAATGAGCGCAGTCTTGAATTCCTGCGTCTTGAGCCATCTGCCCTTGCAAACGCTGCCTTATTTTCAAGCTAAATGTCAATGTTTCTTAGGCTTGTACAAGTACTAGAATGGGTGAAAAAATCAAACAGCGAGCAGCCACAGGGCATTCTCGCTAGCAAGTGATGCACGAGGAAATCAGTGAAAGTTTTAGTCGTAGGTAACGGTGGGCGGGAACACGCCCTTGCTTGGAAACTATTGCAGTCAAAGCAAATTGAGCAAGTTACATGTGTGCCGGGAAATGGGGGAACAGCAACCATGTCACGCTGTCAAAACTTACCCTTAAAAGTAGATGATTTTGAGGGAATCAGCCAATTTGCTCAAAAAGAAGGGATTTCTTTGGTTGTAGTCGGTCCAGAAGTGCCTTTGGCTAACGGCATCTCAGACTATCTCCTTTCACGAGGGTTGATGGTTTTTGGGCCAACGAAAGCAGGAGCACAAATTGAAGCGAGTAAAGCTTGGGCAAAAGCTCTGATGCAGGAAGCAGGAATTCCGACAGCCCATGCTGCAGTATTTAATCAAGCTACTGCTGCAATATCCTACGTCAAAGAACATGGCGTACCGATTGTTGTTAAAGTCGATGGTCTGGCAGCAGGTAAGGGCGTTATAGTTGCTCAAAAATTAGATCGAGCCATAGAAGCGATTGAGGCAATTTTCCAGGGACAGTTTGGTAGTGCTGGAAGATTTGTTGTTATTGAAGAATATTTGAAAGGGCAAGAGGTTTCTGTTTTAGCCTTAACAGATGGATTCACAATTAGACCTTTATTGCCAGCTCAAGACCACAAACGCATTGGTGAAGGTGATACAGGAGAAAATACCGGTGGTATGGGAGCTTACGCTCCAGCACCAATTGCCACACCAAAGTTAATGGAACGCATTCAAAAACAGGTTTTAGAAAAAGCGATCGCAGCTTTGAGGAAAAAGGGTATTGACTACCGAGGCGTGCTTTACGCTGGGTTGATGATTACCCCTGATGGCGACTTCAAGGTCTTAGAATTTAACTGTCGTTTTGGCGATCCAGAAACGCAAGTCATTCTACCACTTTTGGAAACTCCTTTAGAAGAGTTAATACTTGCCTGCATTGAGCAGCGTTTAGCACAAATGCCACCCATTGCTTGGAAACCAGGTGCAGCTGCCACTGTCGTTGCTGCCTCCGCCGGTTATCCTGGAACTTATGAAAAGAATAAGGCGATCGTGGGTATTCTAGAAGCCGAGGCACAGGGAGCAATTGTATTTCACGCTGGTACCAAGTTGCAAGAGCAAAAACTGCTGACAGATGGAGGTCGAGTTTTAAATGTCACTGGTGTAGGAGAAAATATTGAGCAAGCACTGGCTCGAGCATACGCTGGAATAAAATGCATTAACTTCGAAGGTATGTATTATCGGCGAGATATAGGTCATCGATTGAAGCGAATAGGTTAGGGGAATAGAGAGTGAGGAATGAGGAAAGGGCATTGGGCATTGGGAATTGGGCATAGTTAACAACCACTAACCACCAACCACCAACCACCAACCAATGTACAGACGTGTCATGGCACTTCTCTACAACCACCAACCACTAACCACTAACCACTAACCACTAACCTATCTACCTATTTATCTGGATTAGCTGCTAATTTTTAGTTGTTGGGGTTGCGTGTTCAGCTCCATGCGCTGACTCTCTCCTTGAAACCAGAGCTTACTCTCCCAAAGGGCACAAAGTCCGGTCGAAGCGGAGAGAATGTCAAGCAAATGACCACAGCCATAACAACTTTTGATTTAAGATGCTGGTTTTGTTAAAAACAATTCGAGAAGCGATCGCTAATTGGTGGTCGGAGTTCACTCTCCAGACCAAGCTTTTGGCTGCCGTAACCTTAGTGGTCTCATTGGTGATGAGCGGTCTGACTTTCTGGGCAGTAAATACAATTCAGCAGGATGCGCGTCTAAATGACACTCGCTTTGGTCGTGATTTGGGACTGCTGCTTGCAGCCAACGTTGCTCCGTTAATTGCTGACCATAATCTTACCGAAGTAGCACAATTTTCCCAACGCTTCTACAGCAGCACTTCCAGCGTACGTTACATGCTCTACGCCGATGAGACTGGCAAAATCTATTTTGGCATTCCTTTTTGGGAGCCAGAAGTGGAAACTTCCCTGACAATTGAGCGACGCATACAACTACCTGATGATTACGCCACTGATGTCGATAAGCCAATGGTGCGGCAACATCTGTCTCCAGATGGTGTTGTCACCGATGTATTTGTGCCTCTGAAGGTCGATAAAAAATATCTGGGTGTTTTGGCGATCGGCATCAATCCTAACCCTACGGCAGTCATTTCTACAAATTTCACTCGCGATGTCACTATTGCCGTATTTATCTCGATTTGGGTGATGGTGATTTTGGGAGGGGTGATTAACGCTTTGACAATTACCAAGCCAATTAAAGAACTGCTACTAGGGGTAAAGCAAATTGCTGCAGGGAATTTTAAGCAGCGTATTGACTTACCTTTTGGAGGCGAACTCAAAGAGTTAATTCTTAGCTTTAATGAGATGGCAGAACGGCTGGAGCGTTACGAAGAACAAAATATCGAGGAACTAACTGCCGAAAAAGCTAAGTTAGAAACTCTGGTTTCCACTATTGCTGATGGCGCAGTGTTGATAGATGACCACATGCAGGTAATTTTAGTGAACCCCACAGCACGTCGCATTTTCGGCTGGGAAGGTGTCGATGTTGTCGGTGAGAATGTTCTGCATTTTTTGCCATCAGCAGTGCAAATGGAAATCCTGTCTCTTATACACATCT
>JANZYY010000348.1 GCA_026419705.1 Fischerella sp. | reverse complement strand
AGTTCGTAGTGAGTACTTAAGTACTCACTACCAACCAAGAATATTTGTAGTCATTTTTTGGAGAAACGGTATAAGTAATAGCCGATCGGCGTGGAGTGATGGAGTCAGGTCTTTCTCCCCATCACCCCAACTCCCCACCTCCCTGCATTCCCGCGTGTTCTTCTGCTGAGTCACTTCCGTTCTGGATGTCCTCTTTGTTCTGGTGAAGGCGTACCCATATTGTTAATTGCTGCGATCATCTGATACAAGCGCCCTAAGTCTCGTTGATTGAAGTAAAGGACCAAACGGGGTAAATCAAAAGTTTCATCTTGTGCTTCTTGAGGTAAAGCCTGACTTTTTTCAATCCGTCCTGTTACCAAAATGTCACTGAAATTAGCATTCAATTGCTCTACCTCAGCTTCCGACAAATCTATCTTAAGACGAATTACTAAGCGATCGCCCACATAACGACTGGAGTGATAAACCTGGTAAAAACGCGTTATGGCATTGCAAGCTACAACCAAGTCATCTGTGACGGTGTACAGGCTGGAGTCTTCAGGACTAACCAAACCTTTACGCAATAATTGTTTATCTATGTATTCGCTCCAAGACCGCCAGTAGTCGCCACCAGGGCGATCGATTAAAACCACAGGTACAGGACCGAATTTACCCGTTTGGCTTAAAGTCATGCACTCAAATGCTTCGTCTTGGGTACCAAAGCCGCCAGGGAAGAGAGCAACAGCGTCACTTTCTTTTAAGAGAAATAATTTACGGGTAAAGAAATATTTAAAGTGAATGAGCTTGGGATCGCCTTCTATAATTGGGTTCGCTCGCTGTTCAAAGGGAAGCTGAATGTTTAAACCAAAGGAATTTTCTCGTCCAGCACCCTCGTGACCAGCTTGCATGATCCCACCACCACCACCAGTTATAACCATGAATCCTAGCTGAGAAACATAGCGAGCAAAGTCAACTGCCATGCGGTATTCAGGACTTTCTGAAGATAGGCGAGCCGAGCCAAATATCGTCACTTTACGAACATGTCGATAGTCATAAAAAAGCTGGAAACCACGCTCCATATCCATTAAAGAAGCCGACAATATTTTCCAATCTAGGCGATCGACTTCAGTTTCAGCCAGGCGCACTATAGTTGCTAGTGCTTGCTGGATATATTGCCGATTCTTTAACGTTGGTAAGCGTTCAAATAAATCAGCGATATTACTTTGGAGAGACTCTAATGTATCAAACGACGCAGATGAGGTCATGAGAAATGCAGCCAGTATGGCATTATATTTTACCTAAATTTTGATTTGACTTGGAATTTGTTAACCGCTCTGGGTCGGCAATATTCTATCCCTACTGGAAGCCGTAGACGCCAAAGGCGGCTTCCACAAGGGTAGAAGGTGCGTCCTATGTCTTTTATGCAAGGACAAATGACTAATAACCAATGACTAGCGATCGATGACTACTTTGTCACATTAAAAAGCACCTTTGGTTAAAAACAAACCAAGGTACTGGTGACGGCTGCCGTCGCCAATATATCCTGAGGAGAGGAAAGTATTTGACGTGGGATTTGATTTTAAACAGACTTAGGCTTGTACACCTCTATAGGACATGCTGCCTCAGAAGTTGTATTTCAAAATTTAACCCACTTTGTATCACTGCTGCAAGCCTAAGATAGAGACTGGAAATCAACTCAAAATTCAAAATCAGAAATTCAGAGTTTTTAATTTCTTGATTCCTAGCGTCTATATTTTAAACACAAAAAAGCACCTCTGGGTGCAATCACCAAGGCGCTATTACTCTTTTCCTATCCAAGAAATACTAGTAGGGTATAGTAGGAATCTACCCACAATTAGGAGTAACTTAAAAAATAGTCAAATCAGTAAGTTTGCCTCCTATCTTTTACCTCTGAGCACTAGCTCTTTCTACTAGAATTTGCGCGAAAAAGAGCGAGAATGAATCACGGATAACTTTACTAGCAGAAACTTTTTGTTATTCTGTTCGGGCAGTCAAATACGCGCAAACTACAAGATGGAAAAATAACAGTCTAGAGGCAAAGCTTAGCACCTCTGAATTTCTACTGGCAAAAATTTACCCTCTTTTGAGGAGAGGGAAAAACCCTCCAAAGGTATTTCCAGCCAATTAGATTTTAAAGATATTTTTCCAAAGTATTTGCTAATGTAGTTTTTGGTACGGCACCTACTACCATATCAACTTTTTGCCCACCCTTAAAAATCATTAATGTGGGAATGCTGCGGATACCATATTGACTGGCAACATTAGGATTTTCATCTGTATTGACTTTGACTACCTTGAGTTGACCTTCGTACTGAGCTGCAATTTCATCTACAACGGGGGCGACCATCCGGCAGGGACCGCACCAGGGTGCCCAAAAGTCAACTAAAACAGGAACCTCGCTTTCCAATACTTCCTGCTTAAAAGTAGAGTCGGTAACTTGTGCGGCTGCTGACATGGCTACAAACCTTTGCCTACGATATTTTTTGATTGTGCTGAAATTCTACCATAGCAAAAAGCACTGCTTGGAGTGAGGCATATACATTTGTACATACCTTTAGTTTTTATTTATAAACATAAACATAAGGAACCGCCCGAACAGCAGTCCGGGCGGAGTGTGGTGTGAGGAGTGAACGGAAACATGCGTCTCCGCTATTTCTATTGTAGGCGACATGTGTGATTTTTCCAGTAAATGTTTGAGAGTCTGGAAAAATTTCTTTAAGGGTAGTTGATTGTTGGTGGTTAGTAGTTAGTGGTTAGTAGTTAGTAGTTAGTAGTTAGTAGTTAGTGGCTATTATTCTACTCTCCCCGTCACCCCTAATCCCCGCTCTCCGGTTCTCCCGCTCTCCTGCTAATCACTAACCACTAACCAATCTTTATTTGCCCATACCTAATTGTTGAGCTTTTTGGTAAACTTTGCCTTCAGTTAACAGGGAAGGAGCAATTACAACTTCAACTTGCTGCATTTCCTTGATATTTTTCGCTCCTAATGTACCCATACTCGTTTTTAAAGCTCCCAACAGATTATGAGTACCGTCATCAAGCTGGGCTGGACCAACGAGAATTTGTTCTAGAGTGCCAGTAGTACCTACACGGATGCGCGTCCCACGAGGTAATACTGGACTGGGAGTTGCCATACCCCAATGATAACCCCGCCCGGGTGCTTCAGCAGCTCTAGCAAAGGGAGAGCCAATCATCACTCCGTCAGCACCACAAGCAATGCACTTACAGATATCGCCGCCAGTGATTAAACCGCCATCAGCAATGACCGGAACATAATTACCAGTTTCTTGGTAATAATCATCACGTGCAGCAGCACAGTCGGCGATCGCCGTTGCTTGTGGTACACCCACTCCCAATACTCCACGAGAAGTACAAGCAGCACCAGGACCTATTCCCACCAATACCGCAGCTGCACCTGCTTTCATCAAATTAAGGGTCACCTCGTAAGTCACGCAATTTCCTAACACGACGGGAATGGGCATTTCTCGGCAAAATTGTGCCAAGTCCAGTGGCTCTACGGACTCTGGTGACAGGTGTGCTGTGGAGACCACTGTTGCTTGTACAAAAAATAAATCTGCTCCTGCTTTTGTAACTACAGAACCATACTTGCTTGCTCCTGCTGGGGTAGCACTAACTGCGGCAATACCGCCTTTTTGCTTAATTTCTTTAATTCTTTGGGCAATTAATTCTGATTTTATTGGTTCGGCATAAAGTTCTTGCATCAGAGGGACAAATTCTTCTTTGCCCACAGAGGTTATTTTGTCTAATATTGGCTCTGGATCGGCATAACGAGTTTGAATTCCCTCTAGATTCAGCACGCCTAATGCCCCTAAGTTTGATAACAGCACAGCCATGCGAACATCTACTACGCCATCCATTGCACTAGCAATAATCGGGATTTCTCGCTCAATATTGCCAATACGCCATTTTGTATCTGCCAAACTCGGATCGAGGGTTCCCCTGCCAGGCACTAAAGCTATTTCATCTATTCCGTAAGCTCTGCGAGCTGTTTTGCCTCGCCCAATTTGTATTTCCACGCTGTTAATGTTCCCAAACCTGTTTAAGCTAGGGTATCAAATTGTGAGGATAATTGCAGCGATTTTTTTAAACAAATCATCTCATGTAGATGAATATACAAACAGTAAAAATAACAATAACAAGGCTTAGTTAATCGGTTTATGAATAGTTTTGATTTCAATTTTGTGTTATGGCAGACTCTCAATAAGTAGGATTTTAGGTATCAGTGATTACTTGCTTTTCTATTGTGTATGGGCAAAGTTGTTCAAGGTTTGAATTCCCACAATTTGCCCTGGTGGAGTAAAGGGTTCTAGGAGAGGAGTGTGAGAACCGGAGAGTGGAGAAACCGGGGAGTGGAAAAAGGGAAGACGACCAACCACCAACTACTAACTACTAACCACTAACAAATACAGAAATTTCACCTTTGAGAGTGAGCCGTGTAGGGATTTGTATTGTTACTATAAATTTCAGGCGATTCAAATTAAATTATTTAAGCAATACATAATTAAACCTTGATTCAATCTGAGACTTTAGAACTACTAGAATGGCATCGCCTCTGTCAGCATCTCTCTACTTTTGCTGCAACCAAACTGGGGGCGATCGCCGCACGCGATCTGAAAATTCCCGACTCTCAAGCTGAAAGTGAGTATTTATTGGCACAGACCAAGGAAGTTTACGAACTTGAAAGTCGCCTGACAAGCGGACTTTCTTTTGAGGGAATTCAAGATATTGGTGATTTCCTAGAAAGGGCAGAACGGCAAGGAGTTTTAGCTGGAGATGAACTACTAGCTATAGCCACCACTGTTGCTGGTACAAGAAATTTGCGTCGTGTAATTGATAACCAGCCAGATTTGCCTA
This sequence comes from Fischerella sp., assembly GCA_026419705.1. Lineage (GTDB taxonomy): Bacteria > Cyanobacteriota > Cyanobacteriia > Cyanobacteriales > Nostocaceae > PCC9605. The sequence goes on along the minus strand of JANZYY010000348.1, from coordinate 945 downwards.
TTCTGAAAGAGTTAGTTGCTGAGTTACGAACTTATCCAGAATTAGAGCAGGAAATTTACCGCTGTATAGATGAACGCGGACAAGTGACTGACCGCGCCAGCCAAAAACTCGCGGACATCCGTGCGGAACTGCGTAAATTACGCAATCAGATTGTGCAAAAATTACAAAATATCCTGCAGGCAAAATCGGGTGCAGTTCAGGAGCAGATCGTTACCCAAAGAGGCGATCGCTACGTAATTCCGGTGAAGGCTGCCCAAAAAGATGTGATTCCCGGTATTGTCCACGATACTTCCACCAGTGGCGCGACGCTGTACATAGAACCAAATTCGATAGTGCCATTAGGCAATCAACTGCGGCAATTAGTCAGAAGAGAACAAGCAGAAGAAGAAGCCATTCGTCGTGACTTAACAGAACAAGTGGCAGCAGTAAAACCCGATCTAGAAAGATTGCTAGCCATCGCCACCACTCTAGATTTGGCAACAGCCAAGGCACGCTATAGCCTCTGGTTACAAGCCAATCCCCCCCGCTTTATTAACCGCGAAGCAAATGAGTACATCACCTTACGCCAATTGCGTCATCCGCTGTTGGTGTGGCAGCAACACCACGAACAAGGACAAGCAGTTATTCCTGTAGATTTACTAATCCAACCAGAAATTCGAGTAGTGACAATTACCGGTCCTAACACGGGGGGTAAAACAGTTACTCTAAAAACCTTGGGTTTGGCAGCCTTAATGGCGAAAGTCGGTTTATTTGTTCCTGCCCGCGAACCAGTAGAATTGCCCTGGTTTAAGCAGGTATTGGCAGATATTGGCGATGAACAGTCCCTTCAGCAAAATTTATCTACCTTTTCGGGTCATATCTGCCGCATTAGTCGGATATTGGAGGCATTGGGGACAGAGGATAGGGGACAGGAGATTTACAGCATGTCTTGGGATACTTCTTATA
>JANZYY010000347.1 GCA_026419705.1 Fischerella sp. | reverse complement strand
ATCCAAGGAAAGTTAATTACTAGCTTTAGGGGCTATGATATCAGTTGGTATGTACAAGAATTCGGCGAACATGTTTACAATGAACTATTTATCAAAGGAGATTTTTTTCTTACTAATTGCGAATTTTTTAAGAAGCGAATCATTAAACTAGGTTGCGATCAAAACAAAGTAGTTGTTAATGGTTCAGGAATAGACTGTAGCCGCTTTCAATTCCAAGTCAGGAAACTTGAATCGGATGGAAAAATTCGCATTGCTACGACTGGTCGCCTCGTTGAAAAAAAAGGAATAGAATACGCCATTCGTGCCGTTGCCAAAGTCTTAAAAATTCATCAAAATCTTGAGTATAATATCGTCGGTGATGGAGAGTTAAAAGGACACTTGCAACAGGTTATTAGGGAATTAAATGTAGCTGAGCAAATAAAACTTCTTGGTTGGAAGAACCAGCAAGAAATTATTGAAATTCTCGCTCGCGCTCATATTTTTATTGCTCCAAGTGTTACAGCAAAAGATGGTAACCAAGATGCTCCTGTCAATACCCTCAAAGAAGCAATGGCAATGGGTTTACCTGTCATCAGTACTTTCCACGGTGGTATTCCGGAACTCGTTCAGGACGGTATTTCTGGTTTTCTTGTTCCAGAAAGGGATGCAGATGCTATTGCTGAGAAATTGAGCTATTTCATCGAGCATCCAGAGATTTGGGAACAAATGGGTAAAGCAGGTCGTGCTTATGTAGAAGCACACTATGACATAAATAAGCTCAATGATGAATTAGTGGAAATTTATCGGCAAGTAGCGATGACTGATTTAAAAAAATATCAAGAGCAAACGCCAACAAAAAAGATAAGGGCAATATTGAACTAATGGAAATATTTATATGAAGATCGCCTTTTTAGTTGGGCAGTTTCCGGTTTTATCTGAAACGTTTATATTAAATCAAATCGTCGGCATGATTGAAAGGGGTCACGAAGTAGATATTTATGCTCTTGATGGCAAAGCTGATCGCGCTTATAAAACCCATCCAGAAGTAGAAAAATATCGCTTACTTGAGCGTACTTATCGCGTACCAACAATACCCGCAAATAAATATTTGCGTCAACTTAAAGGACTGGGATTGCTGATTGTCAATTTTTATAAAAGTCCCCTGTTTTTGCTGCGATCGCTGAACTTTTTTAAGTATCGTAAAAGAGCTACTTCATTACAGTTATTATACTCATCATTACCCTTTATTGGCAAAGATGCATACGATATTATCCACTGTCAATTCGGTCCCCTTGGTATTCTAGCTTTAGATCTTCGCGATATCGGTATCCTGAAAGGAAAAAAGTTATTAACTTCCTTTCGTGGCTACGATATTAGCCGACAGATTCAAGAATCTGGTAACGATATTTACAACCAACTATTTATTGAAGCAGACTTTTTCCTGACTAATTGTGATTATTTTCGGCAACGAATACTGAAATTAGGATGTGATGAAAATAAGGTAATTGTACATCGCTCCGGGCTGGACTGTAGTAAATTTATATTTACTTCCCATCATCCCCATCCCGATGGCAAAATCAGAATTGCTATGACCGGTCGCCTGGTAGAAAAAAAAGGCGTCGAGTACACTATTCGCGCCATAGCCAAGGTAGCAAAAACCCATCAAAACATTGAATACAACATTATTGGCGATGGTGATTTGCGAGAACAATTGCAGCAATTAATTCAAGATTTAAATGTTGGTCATATAGTGAATTTGCTTGGTTGGAGGAATCAGGAAGAAATTATTACAATTCTGAATAACTCCCACATATTTATTGCTCCTAGCATCACAGCTAAAGATGGCAATCAGGATGCTCCGATTAATGTTTTAAAAGAAGCAATGGCAATGGGTTTGCCAGTTGTCAGCACTTTTCACGGTGGTATTCCCGAACTAGTTGAAGATGGTATTTCCGGCTTTTTAGTTCCCGAACGTGATGCTGATGCTTTAGCAGAAAAATTGGTATATTTAATGGAAAATCCGCAAATTTGGCCTGACATGGGTCGTGCGGGTCGTGCATGTGTAGAACAGCACTACAACTTGCATCAACTCAATGATAAATTAGTGGAAATTTACCAGCAATTATTGGGACAGGGTGTGTCAAAAATCCATTCTCTAGATAAATGTGAAGTGGCATAAATTGCTGTGTACTTTTTATAATTTGCAGCTGCAAACGTACAAATTTACCCAGAATTTCGAGAGGATTTAGGCATGAACTTATCCCTAAATGCAGACCCACAAGTTACGATTATTGTTGCTCCAAGGGAACGCTTCAGCTACACTCGTCAAAACTTAGAAAGTATCTACGAGCATACTGAATATCCGTTCAAGCTAATTTACGTAGATGGAAATTCACCATCTGACATCCGTCGCTATCTGGAACAACAAGCACATGAAAAAGGATTTGAACTGATTCGTACCAATTATTACCTGTCTCCAAACCGAGCTAGAAACATAGGTTTGCGTCACGTCAACACCAAATATGTTGTTTTCATCGACAACGACGTATCAGTTACTCCAGGTTGGCTAAAGCATCTAGTAGAGTGCGCTGAACAAACAGGAGCTACCGTAGTTAGCCCCCTTATCTGTCAGCACTTGCCATTACATACAGAAATACATTGTGCAGGTGGAGAATCTGGTGTAAAAGTAGAAACCAAAAATGGGACAACCACACGGCGGATAATTGAAAAAATTTATAAACAGGGTCGGAAAGTAGCAGATGTACGACCGCAACTCCAACGGCAAAAAACCGGTCTAGCAGAGTACCACTGCATGATGGTACGTACAGAAATATTTGAGAAAATTGGTGTGTTGGATGAAGGACTGCTAAATACCAAAGAACACGTAGATTTGTGTATGTTGGTAGACCAAGCAGGCGGAAGCGTGTATTTAGAACCAAAATCTCTGGTGACGTACGTACCAGGACCACCGCTTAAGTGGACAGACTTACATTTCTACATGCTGCGCTGGAGCGATGCTTGGGAACTAGAAAGTCTGCATCACTTGCGGGATAAGTGGAACCTAACCGAGGATGAGTACTTCAAAAAGAAGTACAGCAGCCTGGGAAGAAGGCGCCACTATACAATTATTACCCCCCTCGTAAAAAGCCTTTTTGGGCGGAAAGTACCTAAGGTAGAGAGGCTCCTTGTCAAAATCGATCACTTGTTGAACCGTTACCTCACCACTAGTTATGCCCGCAAGTATCTTCAAGGTACACAACAAAAAACTTCCACACAACAGTGAATTATGAATTATTCAGTGCGATCGCGATTAAATATTTACCGAACAATTGCAAACAAGCTGCGGTATAAATGGAGTTTACTGCTAGTCTTTAACTAAAAAAATGAGCAATTCCCCAGCTAAAAAAAAGTTTGCGAAACAGATCGATGAGGTTGTTTACACGCCAGAGAGTTTGCTCAGACATCCAATGCAATTGAGCAAACAGATGTGGCGAGATTTACTAGCGTCTCGCGAACTCGCCTGGCGATTGATGGTTAGAGATATCAGCGCCCAATACCGCCAATCTTTTTTAGGAATTATTTGGGCTTTTTTACCGCCAATTGTCATGGCTATTGGATTTAACCTTGCTAATAATGCCAAGGTCATTAATGTTGGGGTAACAGATATACCTTATCCAGCTTATGTCATGTTCAGTACCGCCTTGTGGCAAACCTTTGTAGAGGCGTTAAATGGACCGCTACAAGCGGTGAGTGTAGCAAAACCAATGCTAGCCAGGGTGAACTTTCCCCGAGAAGCGCTGATTTTGGCGAAGTTGGGCGAAGTGTTTTTTAACTTTGCCATCAAACTAATTTTAATAGTCGGGTTGTTTATCTGGTTTCGTGTCCCCGTAAGTTGGACAGTAATTCTTGCTCCCGTATCATTAATCCACTTGGTTTTGCTAGCAACATTTATTGGTATTTTATTAGCTCCTATCGGGGTGTTATATCAAGATATATCCAAAGGACTCACTCTTTTGACAGGGTTTTGGCTATTGCTAACGCCAGTAGTTTATCCGGTTCCCAGTAGCGGAACCTTTGGTGCTTTGGTGAAGCTAAATCCCGTCACTCCTTTGTTAGTAACAACACGAGAATTAGCAACAACAGGAGTGATATCAAACCCTGTAGGATTTTGGGTTGTAAGTATCATTACCCTTGTTGGCTTACTATTCACATGGGTTGCATTTCGCCTAGCAATACCTTTCGTAGTTGAAAGAGTGAGTTCTTAGTGATGACTAAATTAATAGATCAAAAGATTGCAGCTCAGCCTGAAGATGCAGAAGTAGTTATTTCAGTTGAGAACGTTTCCAAAAAATTTTGTCGAGATTTGAAACGGTCTTTAATATACGGTGTTCAAGATATTGCTACAGAGATTGTTGGAGGAAAGAGAAAAAGCGAAACTCTCAGAAAGCAAGAATTTTGGGCGCTTAAAGATGTGAGTTTCCAACTGCGACGGGGAGAAGCGCTAGGCTTAGTCGGGTCAAATGGAGCCGGAAAAAGTACGCTGCTACGCATTATTAGTGGTTTGATTAAACCAGACACAGGAAGAATTAAAGTTAGGGGTAGAATAGCTCCCCTAATTGCATTGGGAGCAGGATTTAATCCTATCCTCACAGGTCGAGAAAATATTTATGCAAATATGTCAATTCTCGGTCTATCTACTCAAGAAATTGAAGAGAAATTTCAGGATGTGATCGAATTTGCAGAAATTGCCGATGCTATTGATGCTCCAGTGCAAAGTTATAGTTCCGGTATGGCAGCACGTTTGGGATTTTCCTGTGCAGTTCACATAGAACCAGAAATTTTGCTTATTGATGAAGTGCTAGCAGTAGGAGATATCAGATTTAAAATGAAGTGCCATCGCAGATTAGCTAGACTGCGAGAAAAAGGCACATCTTTTATATTAGTTTCTCATAATTCCCATAGCATATTGAATGTGTGTAACTCTGCAATTTATTTATCTAAAGGTAAGTTGTTAGATAGTGGCGAAACAGAAGCAGTAGTTCGGAAATACGAAGAAGATTTGTGTCTGAATGGTTCCGAAAAAGTTTCGGGTAAAATGATTTTACCCCCAAAGCCTAAAAGTGAAAGTTCTGGCTTAGATATTCTTGCTGTTTATTTTAAAGATGAGGAAGGAAATATACTGGAAACACCATTTACTGGTGAGCCTGCTTATTTATGTGTAGAATGCAAAGCTTATAGAAAGATTGAGCGAGCAAATTTGGGTATTTTAGTTGCAGCTTTGGCTGGAGAAAATGACCGGGTTTTATATTTGACATCCAATAGTGATAATGAAGAACTAACAATACCTCCTGGAAAATCAGAACTACGAATGTATATGCCTTACTGTGGTTTAATTCCTGGCATATATATATCGAAGATTTACATCAGAAGGGGTGTGGAATCCTTCGATATAGTTGAATCTTTTAAGTTCACCGTGAAATCAAATAAAAATGTCAGCAAATGTATATTTTATCAGCCCAGGAAATGGCAAGTTATTAGTGAGTAAATAGAAAATGGCTAACCCTCTACTTAGTATTATTATTCCAACCCACAACCGACCTCATCTAGTCGGTCGCGCTGTTAAAAGCGCCCTAGAACAAACTGTGGAAGATTTTGAAGTCATCGTTGTCGACGATGGTTCAACGCAACCGCCGGAATTACCAAGCGATCGCCGACTGCGACTGCTCCGCCATGAACAATCCCGCGGTGGAGCAGCAGCTCGTAATACAGGTACTGAAGCAGCTTGCGGTCGCTGGGTTACGTACCTAGATGACGACGATCTACTCTTACCCCACATGGC
>JANZYY010000346.1 GCA_026419705.1 Fischerella sp. | reverse complement strand
TGGTTGTGCAGTACTATACACTGGATTACATATTGGCACGTGAAATCCCCGGTACTGTTTCTTTATCAAAAATGGTGACGACAGAAGTACTGATTGATAAAAGTACAGCTACTGAAACAGAGACTCGAATGACCATTGTGGTTAAAAACGAGGAATTGCCACTAAAAATGGAGAATTACTGTCGGCAGATGTTTGAATACATTAAGCAGGCGATTGAAGAAAGCCGTCATTGGCACTTGATTGAAAGCTTTGCGGGATAGCTTGCAGAAGCAAGCTTAGCGTTAAGCCAGCTGGGAGCAAAACGCCTGTGGAAAAAAAAAGATGTGTAGGTTGGCGATCAAATATACCAAAATCGGCAGGTATTCAGTCTTCGAGATCCTCAGCCATGCCAGGATTGATGAGTGTAATATCATACTCACTGGCATCCGTTTGACCAGGCGGTATTGTATCACGCTTTAACAGGTAATAAATTGCACGTACTTGAGGACCAAAAACAATTTCGTCTTCGTTCTTCAGATCATGAGCTGAGATCTTGCGCCCGTTAATCATTAAACCATTGGAACTTGGCTTACCTTTGCCATCACCATCAACAATTCGATAATAATAGCAACCGTTGCCATTATTGTTTCGGTTTAACCTAACTAACGTGGCGTGGCGGCGCGAGACAAATTGTGAAACCAAACGGATATCACACTCCCGATCGCGACCGATGGAATAAAGCGGACGTTCTAGAGTAAATTCTTTACGTCCTTGATCGTCTTCTACGATCAGTATATGGCTTTCATGGGTTTCTACTGCCATTGACAAATCGCTGCTACAATCGCTTGAACTGGGATTAATCAAGATTTGTTTAGATCTGTTTTCTGCCATTATTTAAACCAGAGCTGCTTGTAGTAGTGCACATAGGGATACTAAGAGTAGAACAATATTGTTCTACTCTCATATCTTCTACAGTTTCTCCAGTGGCATTTACTGGTGCTGTGGGAACAGTCTCAACGTTTTTGTGAAATTTGCTAAAAGGTTGCTACCGGCCTAGTTTAACCTGAGATAGGCAAAACTGAGGTTGACTCTGTTGAAATGTTAAGAGGAAAGATTTTACTAGCGATGAGCAAATCGCCGTAATAGCAGGGAATTGGTAACTACACTAACCGAACTAAAAGCCATTAACGCTGCAGCACCAGCAGGACTAAGAGCAAAATTTAAACTGGGTAACAAGACACCAGCTGCCAGGGGAATTCCTAGCGTATTGTATGCAAAAGCCCAAAATAAATTCTGACGAATTTTGTCAAAGGTGGCACGGCTCAGCTCAATTGATTCGACAACATCAGTTAAGCAATTCCGCATCAAAACAATATCAGCAGTTTCCATTGCTACATCCGTACCAGCATGTAAGGCAATACCAATATCTGCCTGGGATAAAGCTGGAGCATCGTTTATGCCATCGCCGACCATTGCAACAACGGATTTTTGGTGTTGGATTTGAGATTTTGGATTGAGGATTCTCCCCATCTCTCCAGCTTGAAGAGATTGGATTACAACTGCTTTTTTGGCTGGAGGAACGCCTGCCATGACATTTGTGCGATCTAATCCTAGTTTCTTAGCAATAGCGATCGCTGCTGCGGGTGTATCTCCACTCAAGAGCATGACTCGCAAACCCATCTGGCGCAATTTGTCTACTGCTACTTTTGCATCTGGTCTGAGAGTATCTTGAATGGCAATTAGTCCAGTCATTGTTCCTGCAACTGCCACTCCCACAACAGTTTTGCCATCGGCTGCTAACACCTCCGCCAGATTTTGTGCATTTTCATCAATAGGGACTCCATGCCAGCGCAGCCAATCCCAATTTCCCAACAGCACTACACTACCTTCGACGACAGCAGAAACACCAAGTCCCGGTTCTGTGTGAAAGTCGGTAGCTGGTGGAATAGGTAACTGTTGCTTTTGTGCTTCTTGGCGAATTGCTGTCGCCAAAGGATGACAAGTACCGCTTTCGACCGCAGCAGCGAGTTGCAAGATTTTAGTTGGAGTAATGAGATGATGGTGGGGTGGTACACTAGTGGGGTGAAACTCTCTCCACATAACCCCATCATCCCATCTTTCCATTATCTTTTCATCTTCTCCTACAGGTAAACAATCTGTCACAACCGGATTGCCACTCGTCAGCGTCCCGGTTTTATCAAAAACGATGGTGTCTAGCTTATGTACTTTTTCCAAAACATCACCGCCTTTGATTAACAGACCCCGTTCAGCAGCGATCGCAGTTCCCACAAGAATAGCTGTGGGTGTGGCTAGTCCCAAAGCACAGGGACAAGCTACTACCATCACTGCAATTGCTAGTTTCAAACTTAATAGGAGCGGGGAAGAGTGAGGAAAGGCTAATCGGGAATGATAAGCCATAATATCCATGCTTGCCGATGTTGTCACCTCCGGCCAAACATGAGTGCCGATGAAGTACCAAAATAGAAATGTCAGTAAAGCTGCTGTCAGAACACCGTAGGTAAAATAGCCGGCAACTGTATCTGCTAATTTCTGTACAGGCGCTTTCCTGATTTGTGCTGCTTCTACTAAGGCGACTATTTGTGCCAAAGTAGTATCGCTGCCAGTACGAGTCGCTTGGATCGCGATCGCTCCTGACTGGTTGAGTGTTCCTGCTGTCACCGTATCTCCTGGTTGCTTGAGTACTGGCACAGCTTCCCCAGTCAGCATTGACTAATCAATGGTGGTTTGCCCATCTACGATCGTGCCATCGACCGGAATTTTTTCTCCAGGCAGAACTTGCAACCACTCACCCACACGCACTTGTTCAGCGGGGATTTCTACTACTCCTCCTTGCGTTCCCCCTGCTGTTAAGGGAGAGGAAGCATTCTTCGGTTTGGGGAGCAATCGTGCTGTCTGTGGCTGGAGGTCAAGCAATTGCTTAAATGCAGCAGCAGCACGACCCCTAGCTTGTTTTTCTAGTGTCCTTCCCAGGAGAATAAAGCCTAGCATCATCACAGGCTCGTCGAAAAAGCATTCCCAGCCGAGTTGGGGAAACGCCAAAGCAACCAAACTAGCAGTATAGGCAGTTAGCGGTCCCAATCCCACCAGAGTATTCATATTGGGTGCGTTCCGCCGCAAACCAAGCCACCCATCAATCAAAATTGAGCGACCGGGAATTAGTAGCGCTACTGTTGCTAATGCGCAGTGAAACCAGATATCGTGCAAAACGGGCAGCATCAAGCCACCAACGTTGCCAAAATGTCCGATCCCCGACAGTACTAACAGCCCCGCAGCAACAATCAATTGCCTGCGTGCTGACTGAATTTCTTGACGCTGCCGTTGTGCTGGATCTTGTATGGCTTGTTTCTCACCTGCAACCTTCCCATTCAGTTGCCTAGGTTGAGATGGAAACCCCGCTGTCGTGAGTTGTTTTGCCAGCGCTTGTGCATCTACCGCACCAATTTCTGACTCTACCACAGCTACCTCTGTTGCCAGATTCACACAGACGCTGTTCACTCCTGGATATTGAGCAAGCTGCCGCTCTACAGCCTTAACACAGCCAGCACACTTCATACCTCCAACATCCAGGATGATTTTCTCTGTTGTTGGGATTGGTTCTGGAAAGAGGTTAGTTTTTGGGACAAGTTGCATGGAAAATATAGGAATTTGATACGAAATGTCTACGCCTCAGCAGAGGTACACTACCGTACCTCTACTTTGAGAGTAGGCGAAATCCGCAAAAACGACAGAACGTCTGAAATGTAAAGTTTTATGAAGTTTCAGGATTCAGCCGATTCTCTGCGATGCCAGCGCAGATATGTCAGGTAGATAATCGCAACACACTGTGTTGGTATGAGGACAATTTCCCCCCTCAAAAAAAGGTTGTAGTTCAAATTTGATATAGTCGTGAAATATACCAATGATAAGAGAGTAAGTATTACCAAGAATATGTATTTACGTTTGATTTTTAGCATATCAGTATCAGGTAAAATTTACAAGAAATTAGAGATCAATCATTGATGTGCATGCGTTCTTGCAGTTCATAAGGACTACTGGGACAATTGAGTTGAGTTAATTCACTAGAAGTCTGAACTAATTGTTTATAGTTGGTGATCGGAGCAGGTTGATCGAAGGATGTTTTAAAGATCCTCTTGTTAGTAACAAAAAGTTTTAGATCCCCCATTATCTACGGCAGGTGCAGCCTGCCAGAAGCTGTGGAAGTGGACGTCTGCATGGAGGAAGGGTGACAGCGCTGAAAGTATGACGCAGGGAAACCCTGCCTGCACCCGCGCTTCCCTCAGGGGACTTTGATTTCTTTCTCTTCTCCCCTTTCCAACCTCCGAGACCTCCCCTATAATCCCCCTTAAATAAAGGGGGAATTTTTACTTCAAACTCCCCCTTAAACTTCCCCTTTCTAGGATTTGAAAACAGACCATAGGGAGAATCGATAACTGCTGAAAATCACAGCCAAACTCTTTTCAAACAGCCTCTAAATCCGCCTTGACGTTAGTTAGGGTAATATGCCTTTAAATTGTACAATCAAGAACAGTATAAAAATGTGGGAAAAACACAGTTTGAATGGTTATTAGCTTGAGCAGTTAGTGCTTGCTATTCATCTGTTCCAAATAACTAGTAACTATCAAATATCAAATATTAATTAACGGCATTATTAACCTTTAAAACCAGCTCTGTTTTTTAACAAAGTAGGTATCAACAAAGTCATCGTAGGATTTGTTTAAGTAGATCATCCCTTCTATCAAACCCACAAGCTGCATAATCAACAAGGTAAAGCCGTAGGTAAAGTAACCACCGATTAAAGAAATGACCAGCATGATCAAGCCTTCTGTCGCATAACCAAGAATAAACTTATGTATACCAAGACTTCCGAAAATTATGCCGCTGTACCCCGCTAGTAATTGTTTAGTGGCATGGCTGGGGTTGAGATTTGCCATACAAGTATTGCTCCTTTAATTGTGATGTATAAATTTCAAGTTATATATTTTTAGCAGAAAGTAATTATACTGACTATCTTGTTTACACTATCTTTTTGATTAAGTAAACAATTTTTAACTTTTAAATTCAGTATAATTACTATTGATAACATACATGCGAAATCAGCGTAACCTGATTCCCCAAGCAACGCCGACAAAATAAAAGCAAGAAAGTATTCAGGTATTACCTGAAACAACTTTACAACCCTATTCTCAGGCTTTTACAAAAACCGCAGCACGGCAGTTTTGCATTTTATACTTGAAAATTCTTTGTCAGAGAATTAACAGTTACGATCGCAAAACGGCTATGCCATACTATTTTATACAAACTAAACAGTATCATTTCCGGATTTTCTTCTTGACAGAGGGTATAGGGCTTTTATGTTCCGTTGACAGGGGAATTCAGACCGCTCCTAATACCAATTCACTTTAACTGGGAAAGATATGCAGATCCCTCCAACCGGCGACAGAGAATCATCAGTATCAAACACTTAGAAAAATGGTATAAACGGGAGCAACTGAAACGCTGGTTCAGTCGGGGTCTCAAGCGTCGCTGAATCTGAGGGTGAATTCTTGAACCACCAAGACGCCAAGTACGCCAAGAGGTTAGCAAGAGGTTAGACTTTTGAGTTTACAAAAATTAAAAAACATTCTGCAATTTATGCAACGCCATAATTTTTATGCCCGATCGTGCCCTATTCCCTTTACAAATTACTGGGTGCTACTGCCAATGATAAACAGGCTGAGTAAGGTACCACTGTTCCAGAGACTGTGGAGAAGCATGGGAGCAAGAAGATTGCGCGATCGCGTATAAACAACTCCCAGTACCACACCTAAGGCAAATAGTGGCAGAACTTCTGACAAG
>JANZYY010000345.1 GCA_026419705.1 Fischerella sp. | reverse complement strand
CAGCAATTAGGAGTATTAAAAGATCCAGAAGGAGTCAGACAACAAGTAGAAGCGATACTTACGACCCCAGCGGTCACAAATCCCACCTACACTACTACTACCAAAGCAGTTAGCAATCGCAGAAAAAATGACTGTCACTACCAAGCGCAGCCCAAGCCCACATCTATCAAACTTTTGACTGATGCAAATAACCTACCGGAGTCTGCACAATTACCCTCTGGTAAAAATCGCTGCTTTTTAGATAGCCAACAGGGGACTTGCACCTGCGTTGTCGAAGTACAAAATGGTCAAGAGCGAGTTTGGCAATTTGCCAAAATCCCTCTGGATAGCCCCGATTTGCAAATTGAAAGCTCCCAGTCAGACACAGCAACTCATCCGGATTTATGGCTGATGTTAGCTACAGATGTCACCGAACAGCAGCAACTGTGCAAAGAATTAGCCGCGAAAAATGCCGATTTAATCCAATTGAATCGGTTAAAAGATGAGTTTTTAGCGTGTATTAGCCACGAATTAAAAACTCCCCTGACAGCAGTTTTGGGGTTATCGCGGTTGCTCATAGATAAGCAGTTGGGAGAACTCAACGAGCGTCAAGCCCGTTATGCTGGACTTATTCATCAAAGCGGACGCCATCTGATGAGCGTGGTGAATGATATTTTGGATTTGACCCGCATGGAAACCGGACAAATGGAGCTGATGCTGACAAGCGTGAACATCCGTGCAGTTTGCGATCGCGCTGTCAGTGAAGCAAAAGCTATCCACGCTCAAAGTCGCAGAACCACATTTTCTCATCAACCGCAGGCAACCTCAGACGAGCACCAATTCACTCTCACAATTGAACCAGGTTTAGAGGAAATTGTTGCAGATGAATTTCGCCTGCGCCAAATGCTAGTACACTTACTTTCCAATGCCTTTAAATTTACCGAAACAGGTGGTGAAATTGGACTGCGAGTCAATCGCTGGGAAGGTTGGATAGCCTTTACAGTTTGGGATACAGGTATTGGTATTCCCGAACATCAACAGCATTTAATCTTTCAAAAATTTCAACAGTTGGAAAATCCCCTCACCCGCCAGTTTGAGGGTACAGGACTGGGGCTGGTATTGACAAGGGCACTTGCCCGTCTCCACGGTGGCGACGTTACCTTTTTATCTCGGGAAGGTAAAGGTAGCCAGTTTACTCTATTGTTACCGCCGAGTCCTCCCCAGAAAATTGGAGAGAAAGAAGGGGCGAAAGCCAGAGGGGAAGAATGTTCGCCTACCTCCCCTGCTGGGATTAAAACCCCAGCCTATCTTCCACGCTCAGACGCCCCACCTCTGGAAAATCACCTCAACAGCCTGGTATTGGTTGTGGAGGCGGTAGCCCGTTATATCGAAGATTTAACTGAACAGCTTACAGGTTTGGGTTATCGGGTAGTGATTGCGCGCTCGGGATGCGAAGCAGTAGAAAAAGCCCGGCGCTTGCAACCGCAAGCAATATTCCTCAATCCTTTACTACCCCTACTTTCGGGTTGGGATGTACTAACCTTGCTGAAATCTGATGCTACCACCCGCCAAATTCCGGTAATTGTAACAGCAACAGGAGCCGAAAAAGAGCAAGCATTTGCCAACCGTGCTGATGGTTTCCTGAATTTGCCTGTGGAGCATCGGTTCTTAGCACCGCTGTTAGAAAGTTTGTGTGCCATACCGCAGGAAAAGCATAATAAAGCAGAACGCAGAGCGTCTCCCATTCATATCCCACTGCGAATTCTCAGATTAGTTAATCCCCAAGCGGATTGTTTGGTTGATTTCCACCCATTGCTACAACAACATCGGGTGATAGAAGTAGATGACATAGAACAAGCAGAATTGTTAGCTAGGGTTTGGCAGTTCGATGTAGTTTTGCTGGATGCAGACATGCCAGTATCAGGGATTTACTTACAAAAACTCAGCAAACATCCTCGTTTGGCAACTCTACCACTCGTTACCTGTGATGTAGCAACTACCCAGACAGCTTCCCAAATACCAGGATTGTCAGTATTTCCTTGCTTAATGAACTCACACCCAGACCACAGTAATGACAAAAAAATAGACGCCCTATTGTCAGTACTGCAAATAGCAGCAGGCATTTGCTGTCCTCCCAGTATCTTAGTTGTAGATTTGGCAATATTGCCAGATCTACCAGAAGCCAAACGTCAGCACATCCATGGCGATCGCTCAGAAAAAAACTTTGGAGCGGCAAATTTGACTCTCAAAGAAAATGTCTCTTTTTCTACCCAAGGTTTAAAACCTCTGACTATCTCCCGCGGTTCTGAGTGGTTCCAGGCTTTGATTCAGTATCTGCAAACTGCTGGACTGAAAGCGACGATGAGCCGATCTTGGGCAGAAATGCTACAACAACTTCGTCACGAAAGTGTTGATTTGTTGCTCATCTGCTTAGGAGAATCCGACATTACAAAAGAAGTATATTCAGCACTGCAAACACTAGGACAGTTACCTGTAAAATTACCACCTGTTTTAATACTCGACCAGCGATTAAATCCTCATATTTCTGAAGAAAATCTGTTAAAAAATGCCGTCGGTGCCATTACTAGCGAAATTTTACCCAGGTCAATATCAATGGAAGATTTGTTAAACCATATTAATCAAGCTTTGGCTGCTAACGCTTGATGGGATTTGAAACTATGGCTTGATAATTGGTAATTGGTTGTTTTATTCCCGATTGCTCATGACCGACCGAGAGTTAGAGTTAATTCACATGAGGCGACAATTATGAATTATACCAATTTATTTGGTCTGTAAACAGCACCAAAACTGTGGTCAGCATTTACCTCAATCACCAAATCAACTAATTTTGGCGATTCAACCAACGGCTTGATGAATAATTCTGGGTGGAGAGAAAGCCAAAAATAATTGACAAATCGCTCAATTTCGGCATCACTCATTCCTGGCTTGCCAGCAGCAATCATTTGCCGTTCTGCCTGCTTGCGCCACTCCACACAAAGGCGGTAATCTTTGGGATACAGCAGGATTAAGCTATCTAATCTTTGCCACAATGGTAAATAATCGTAGAGTTTACGATTCATATCACGGGCAAATGCTTTATCCTCAGCTGTAATAATTGGTGGTGGTGGGTGATCGAAAACGGCAGGATCGATTGGTTGCACACCTACGAACCAACCTTCAAATAAGACAATATCTGCATTCGCCACTATTTCTGGAGTAGTGCGATCGCCAGCGCCACTGCGCGCTGATTTATCAAAGCGAGGAACTACTACTGGTAGTTCGCAGTTGCGAATCCGATCGAGTACGGTTAAACCTAGTTCAACATCGTGAGTTCCTGGCGGACCGCGCCAAATCAATCGAGGATCTTGCTGTTGAAGAATTTGGCGATCGCGATAAGTTTTGTACAAATCATCCAAAGACAAACTCAGGGCATGGTATCCTAAGTGTCTGAGAATCAAGGAAAGAACCTGACACATCGTTGTTTTGCCTGTTCCTTGTCCTCCTAAAATACCTTGAATCAAGGGACGACCGAGTTTTTGTCGATGCCAAGCTATTTTTATACCCAAAGGTAGCCACAAATTCCATAATACCTCTGACATGGTATCTGGTTGCATCTGGAGATGAGTTTGGCAGAATTCACTGAAATCAGGATAGACAGATTTAAATAAATGCGATTGCGTTTGTATAAATTCATCCAGTCTTTCTGGTGCGATCCCAAAAGTTTCATAATTAGTCATTGGTCATTTGTTAGTGGTTAGTGGTTGTTAACTATGCCCAATCCCCACTCTCCCATCTCCTCAAGATCCCAACTTAAATGCTTCCAAAAACAGACTATAAGTGAGACCAATTTTCAGATAGTTGATGGATTGCACCCAGAATGCTTGTCGTGCTACGATATTGCGGTTGTAAAATATTCTGTTAGCAATTTCTGTTGCCAAAACTAAAGTTCCAGCTGCTACAATATCCCATTCTGCCGTTTGTCCAGCTGTAGTAGCAACTGCGCTTCCCAAAAAAAAACCAAACAATAAACTGATTACCAGTATCGATATTCGCCGCCAAGGATTGAAAATCCATTGTTCTAACTGCCTAACAATGGTATTGAACAGGGTGTTAAGACGAGTGTTTTGCATGAGTGAGGCATTGCTAAATCAAAATCTCATTAGATATCCCATTTTGAGGATATTTAGGTTTAGCATAAAGTTGTGTGGATTGTATCAGGGTTTTCTGAGGTTCTGGGGTGAATATCAAAATTCCCATATTATATCATCTTGAGCGAGTACAAACAAAAAAGCGAAATATCAAGGAATTTTTTCCTGAACTTCCTTGTGTGTTTATACTCATGTCTTCCGGTTCCTAATCCCAATGTCCGTAATTCCCTCTATAGTGCGGGGTGTCGGACTAAACCCTTCTATGTGGGAGCCACGAGTTTCTTTATCTTCTAGAATTGTAGCTCCAAGAGAGCCTATGGTAATCAATTGAACTTGATTGCCAAACTTGGTATTAGGCTACTATTTGAACGAGTCTAGAAAAAATACTTATTTCTAAATCATTATCAATATGAAATCATCAGTATACCGTCACGCTTTTGTGGCAACTGCTGGCTTGGGATTGCTGTTGCTGCCTGTAGGATGCTATGAAGTAAAAGTATCCTTTGAGTCTGAGCCTACACAGCCAAATACATCTTCTCATCAGTCAAATTCACATACCGAATCAAAAAGTGCGATCGCTTCTACTGTCAGCACTCCTACTCCGACAAAATCTCTATTTACATATCATGCTGGCTCAGCAGTCAAAGGGGTAGGTCAAGGAAGCTTGCGAATGAGCAATCAAACCAAACAGCCCGTGCGTCTTGCTCTACTTGTACGGCGTGCAGTAGTGAAAAGCCCTTCTGGAAAAAACCCACCTGTCTCAGCACATTGGGATTTTGCCCCTGGAGAAGGTAGCGAGAAAGGGCTAATTTTATCTCTGCCTAACAGTAACTTAAAACTAGAGAAGGGAGATATTTTAGTTGCTTTTGCACAAGATGGTTCCCGTCGCTACTGGGGGCCATATGTTGTCGGGGAAACACCTGCACCTGTGTGGAACCCGCAAAAGCAAGAATGGGAGTTGATTCTTAGTCAATAGTCATTGGTGATTGGTGATTGGTGATTGGTCATTAGCTTTTGACAAAGGACAAAGGACAAAAGACAAATAACTAAGAACAAAACATCAGTAAATAACGACTATTGACTAGCGATCTTTAGCTATAGTCTATTGACTAATGACTAATAACTAATGACTAATGAGGATTCGCGCTTTTGACCAGTTGTTAAATAATATTGGCAAGCGTCCAGCCCTTGCTGTGATGCTGTCGATTTTGTGGTTAATTTTGATTGGTGGGATCGCATTCTTTTGGCATTTAGGCAGTATAGGCTTGATCGACGAAACAGAACCACTGTTTGCTGAAGCTTCGCGCCAAATGTACATTACGGGTGATTGGATCACGCCGTTTTTTAATGGCGAAACTCGTTTCGATAAACCTGCTTTGATTTACTGGTGTCAGGCGATCGCCTATTCTATTTTAGGCGTGAATGAGTGGGCAGTACGTCTTCCCAGCGCGATCGCGGCGATGGGGGTAATTAGCTTAGCTTTTTATACTGTACAGTGGCACCTGTCAAGAGAAGATGCCCTCAAGCAAACTTCTTATCCTCCCAGACGTTGCTTCACAGCTTGTTTGGTAGCCGCTATGATGGCACTCAATCCCGAAATGATTGTTTGGGGAAGAACGGGTGTCTCAGATATGCTGTTGACTGGTTGTATAGCATCAGCTTTGTTGTGCTTTTTTCTGGGATATGCAATGGGGGATAAGGGACAGGGGATAGG
>JANZYY010000344.1 GCA_026419705.1 Fischerella sp. | reverse complement strand
CACCGTAGTACAATACTTTTCCCTCAGCCCGAAATGACTCAATTAGGTCATTGAGGCGGTTATAACATCTCAATAATGTACTTTTGCCACATCCAGAAGGACCGATCAAGGCTGTAACGCGATTTCTAGGAATATCCATCCATACATCACGTACTGCCAAAAAATTACCGTAGTAAATGTTAAGACCTTCAGTACGCAAGACAGTGTCAGTTTGATTGGCGGTGCTAATGTTAGTAGCCATAGATGCTGATATTTCTAATTTGACTGTTGTTAAATTTATGACAATTCCCTGGAATCACGAGTAAATTTTGCGACGAGTCGCCAATCGAGCAATGATACTGGTAAGCAGAACCATCAACACCAAAATTAGAGATGCAGCCCAAGCCATTGATTGCCAGTTTCTATAGGGAGCAATTGCAAAGTTGTATACCAAAACTGCCAGGGATGCTGTAGGTTGGAATAAACTGGCAGGCCAGAATTGGGAAAATAAGGCTGTGAACAACAGGGGTGCAGTTTCCCCTGCTGCTCTGGCGATAGATAGTGTGACTCCTGTAACAATCGCTGGTACAGCTGCCGGTAATACTACGAGCATAACTGCTTGAAATTTTGTCGAACCTAAACCCACAGCAGCTTGACGTAAATCATTTGATACCAACTGTAAAGCTTCATCCGTGGTTCGCACAATAATTGGCAGCATTAATACTGACAGGGCTATGCCTCCAGCAACGGCAGAAAACGTGCCTGTTGCGACTACCACAATACCATAAGCAAATACCCCGGCAATGATTGAAGGCACGCCATTGAGAATGTTGGTAGCAAAGCGTACCCAGCGGGCAATTTTCCCAGAGCTAAACTCTGTCAAATAAACAGCAGCGAAAACGCCGATGGGGATACTAATCAAAGCCCCAATGCTTACCATCACCAGTGTACCAATGATGGCATTGCCAAACCCCCCTCCCTGTACTAATGGTGGTGGTGGCAATTCAGTAAACAGACCCGGTCGAAAACTGCCTAAACCTTGAATAATGACGTAGGAAAGCACGACTACCAGGGGTATAATCGCCAATATTCCACATATAAATGCTATTACTGTCATTACTATGTTAAACAGCGATCGCCCAGATGAAGAGCGCTTCAGACTGCTGCGAATCAACGCATTTTGAGATTGGTCTGGAATATAAGCCATATTCAATACATTTGAAAATGCCAAAATGTCACAGTCTACAGTCGCTTCACTCGCAAAACTATTAACTCAGCCAAAACGTTGACTATCAGAGTTAAAAAAAACAAAATCAAAGCAGCGTACATTAGGGCTGATACTTGCAGGCCGCTTGCTTCTGCAAACTGGTTTGCTAGCAAAGAAGCAATAGTGTTAGCTGGTGCAAACAACGAAGGGCTAATGTTATTGGAGTTACCAATCAACATGGTTACAGCCATCGTTTCACCCATCGCCCGGCCAAGAGCAAGCATCACAGCACCGACGATGCCAGAAAAAGCGGCAGGTAAAATAACTTTGAAAATTGTTTCCCAACGAGTTGCTCCTAGTCCCACTGCTGCTTGGCGCAAACTGGAGGGTACAGAAATCAGAGCATCGCGAGAAATAGCTGTGATGATCGGCAAGGTCATAATTCCTAGGATTACGCCTGCACGAAACATCCCTGGACCTGTAGGAACAGTGCTAAAAATTGGCAGCCAACCGAAAGAACTATTGAGCCATCTTCCTAAAGCGGTCAGCGGAGGAATCAAAACAAAAATTCCCCAGATGCCATAGACAACACTAGGAATTGCTGCTAGGAGTTCTACCAAGAAAACTAATACTGTCCGTATAGATAGTGGTAGCCAATTTTCGCTCAGTAATATAGCTGTGCCAATGCCAATTGGTACAGATATCAAAAGACCAAGAAACGAACTAACTAAGGTTCCGTAAACTTGCGGCAGTACACCGTATGCGTTAGTAACAGGATTCCAAATACTTTCTGCTAAAAACCTGGCACCAAACTCTCTCATTGCAGGTGTTGCTTGAATGGCAACCTGAATGGCTATCCACAATAAGATCGCTGCGATCGCCAGAGCAAAAACCCGCGTTAACCAGATAAACCCATTATCTAAGGACTTTTCAAATTGAGACCGTGGCTTCACTATAGGTATATCACTTTGTAATGGTGTATTCATGAATGAATCTACCCATGAAAGCTTCAAAAAAGTGGGAGCGAATCGCATTAGTAATGAGCCACTAGTCACTGGTCATTGAATTTATTACAAATGACAAATGACAAATGACTAGACGCTATTTACTCGCGCTTGAACCATTGCCTGCGCCTACAGCAATTTTGTAATCAGGACTAATGACATCAGCAGCAGCAGCTACTTTCTGAACTACATTTGCTGGTAAAGGAACGTACCCCAATTCGGCGCTAACTTTTTGACCTTCAGTCAAGCCATACTCAATCATCGCTTCCATTGCTTTGGCTTTTGCCGCATCGGGATATTTTTTATAAGCCAAAATCCAAGTGTAGGAAACAACAGGATAAGATTCCTCTCCTTCAGGATCTGCGATAAAGGCACGGAAATTTGCCGGCAGAGTTACTGCTTCCAGCGTCTTAGATGCCGATTCCTCGGTAGGTACGACAAATTTACCTGCTTTATTTTCTAAAGCAGCATACTTGAGATTATTTTGTTTAGCGTAGCCGTACTCTACGTAACCAATTGCACCTTGAGTTTGTTGAATTTGAGCTGTCACCCCTTCGTTCCCCTTAGCACCAATTCCCACAGGCCAGTTAACAGTTTTGCCTTCGCCGACTTTGGTTTTCCACTCGGGGCTAACAGCGCTGAGGTGTTTTGTAAACACTCCTGTAGTACCGCTGCCATCGGAACGATATATTACTGAAATTGGCTGGTTCGGGAGATTTACGCCTGGATTCGCCGCAGTAATTTTTGGGTCGTTCCAAGTCTTTATTTTGCCAAGCAATATATCAGTGTAAACTGCCCGTGGTAGCTTGAGTTCTTCAACACCTGGGAGATTGTAAGCTAACACAATGCTACCAGCAGTCATGGGCAGCATGAGCACGCCTTTATCCTGCGGTACTTTTTGAATTTCTTCGTCCTTCATTGCTACGTCACTGGCACCAAAATCTACAGTGCCTTTGATGAATTGCTCAACTCCAGCACCACTACCAACTGACTGATAGTTAATTTGCAGATTGGGATACTTTTTGTTTAAATCGAAAAACCAACGACTGTAAATTGGTGCTGGAAAAGTAGCGCCAGCGCCTGTTAAAGATACATTTCCACCCAGATCCAGTTTGCCTGGGCTAGAAGCAGTAGCATCAGTAGCACCACCAGGAGTTGCATCACCAGTGGAAGTATTATTCTGACCTTCTTGTCCGCCACAAGCAGCCAGGCTGACTGTCAGTATTATTACTGAAGCGGCTCTCGTTATTTGAAATTTATTAATTATTGGTGTACGGGCAAGCATATATTTATAATGTGTGGTGTTATTTGTGCGGATTAGCCCTTACAAATATATAACTCGTTAATTAAGAAGAGGTTAAGATATTCAGAGATTGTCTTTTTCTAGGGTTAATTGCATGAATTTTAATTTTCATTGCCTGGCAGAAGGTTTTAATCATAATCTGTTTAGTTTAAAACACAAATATCAAATAGTACAATAGTACTATAAATAATTGAATAAGTAAATTTATAAAAATAAAATAAAGGTGAAAAAACACTCACACATATTTTTATGAAAAATTAAGTAAAAAAGACTATGATTTGAGATAATGAGAATCAAACTAATTATTTTATACTTGCTATTTTTTACATCAGGTGATTACCAGTTGTCATAAGAATCAAGGTTGAGCAACGGTTGGGCGTTACTCAGCGTCTCCCCTTCGGCGCTCGGCAAACCGTACATCTTGTTGTGGGCGATCGCCTACGAAGGACACGAAAGTTGATAACTAGCAACATCCCAAATTTTGGGATTTACCATTATCAGTTCCCTCTTAACGAGGGGAAAACTGGAATCAAACTTCCCCTTTATAAGGAGGATTTAGGGGGTTCTGAAGCTTTTTACTAGCGATTAAGAGGACTTTTAAAATATCCTCTTAGACTATAATGATATTTTTAAATTTCAGGATCAAAAGATAGAATCAAACATTACCAAAACAGTTGTGAGGTTTGGAGTAAGAGTTGTTTGCTTTAGCAAGCTTAACTATCAAACAACAAAAACAACAACTAGGAAAAATATCTCACAAATGAAGTCTAAATAGATTATTATTTGGATTATTTTTTGTTCTTACACGAGAATTATTTGCATGAGTGCGTTGTAAATGTTAGCTGCATCCAATCAACTGCTATGGTCTATGATTGGCTTACTGCTAACGATGGGTGGTACATTCTTAGAGGCTCATATCACTACCTTACCTTGGAGTTGGAGTAAGCATGGAATTCATTCTTTTTCTTTGGGTGTCACCTTTCAAATTGGTGGGGTGTTGCTTGTTGGTTGTTTAGGGGGTAAAAACGCTGGTGCGCTTTCACAAATCGGTTACTTAGTTATGGGTTTAACTTTATTACCCGTATTTGCCGATGGTGGTGGTATTGGCTATGTCAAGTTGTCTCAGTTTGGTTATTTGTTAGGCTTTATTCCGGGAGCTTGGATTTGTGGATTTTTTGCCTTTAAAGCGAGACCTAGATTG
Organism: Fischerella sp.; assembly: GCA_026419705.1. Classification (GTDB taxonomy): domain Bacteria; phylum Cyanobacteriota; class Cyanobacteriia; order Cyanobacteriales; family Nostocaceae; genus PCC9605. The sequence goes on along the minus strand of JANZYY010000344.1, from coordinate 1,114 downwards.
GAAACTTTGGCATTCAGTTGTATTTGTGGGTTGTTAACTGTCCACGTCTGCGGTATTAGTTATTTGATTATCAGTTATATTTTGCAGTGGCAAGGCACAGAAACTCTCAGCTTAACACAGGCAATACTTAAATACTCTTGGTTTGTACTACCAGGGCAATTAGCTGTAATCTGTGCTGTCACTGTTATAGCTTATTTGCTACGACACTTAATGTTTTACTAGTCCTTGTCATTTGTCCTTTGTCATTTGTCAAAAGCACATGACTAATGACTAATGACCAATGAATACTTTGCCATGCGTTTAAAAAATCAACTCTTCTGGCTTGCTGCCTTTATTGCTTTTTTCTTTGATCAACTAACAAAATACTGGGTGGTGCAAACCTTTAACTTGAGACAGTCACTGCCATTATTACCTGGTATATTTCACCTTACTTATGTCACAAACACGGGTGCAGCTTTTAGCTTACTGTCAGGAAAAGTAGAGTGGTTGCGCTGGCTATCTTTGGGAGTGAGTTTGGCATTAATAGCACTAGCTTGGTTTGGTCCGTCATTGAATCGTTGGGAGCAGTGGGGCTATGGCTTAATTTTAGGTGGTGCTATGGGTAATGGTATAGATCGCTTCGCTTTAGGCTATGTTGTTGATTTTCTCGATTTTCGATTTATTAACTTTCCCGTGTTTAATTTCGCAGATGTATTTATTAATATTGGTATTTTCTGCCTACTAATAGCAACCTTCCAAAAAACACCAAGATCACATCGCAGGTAACGGCAAAAAGTTTTTTCTATATCAATAGACCTAGACGTGAAAATACCTTACCGAACGCCGCCGGCGTACGCTTCTGATACAAGGGTTGTAGGTAATGCATGCTTCATTTTCGGAGATATCCAATTAAAATTGAGGAGGCTGCCTAGACAGCCTCCTTAATTGTTTATGCACTAACAGGTTTGCCGCAAATTGTTAAACAACTCATCAAATACATACAGCTGATTAATCTTAGATTATACTTCAGCTAGTGCGAAGCCATAATCTTTTTAATTACCTGTACCAGGCACACTGCTAGGACTTTGAGTAGGGCTGTTTGGAGTCATGCTGCCACTGTCTCTTATACACATCT
>JANZYY010000343.1 GCA_026419705.1 Fischerella sp. | reverse complement strand
AGATGTGTATAAGAGACAGGAACTTGGTAGGAAAGCATTGCCTATAGTTGGGCGACCAATACCAACGTAGTAAAAACCAGCCTTTGCCATATCTTCTGGATTTAAGAAATTGCGACCATCAATCATTACAGGATTGGTCATCAATTCAGCGAGTTTGGCATAGTCAAGGTTGCGGAAATGTTGCCAGTCTGTGACCAATACCAATGCATCACAGCCTTGTGCCAGTTGTTCTAGGTCAGTCACTAAAGTTACGTCTGCTTCTAAGTGGGAAATTATCGGATCGTAAGCTTTGACTTTGGCACCCAAGCGAGTTAATTCTTCCAGCAGATCTAGTGCGGGTGCATCGCGCAAGTCGTCTGTGTTGGGTTTGAAGGTTATACCCAACAAACCGATGGTTTTGCCTTTGAGGATTTTCAGGACTTGCTGAAGTTTTTCTACAGCCAGCAGCCGTTGACGTTTGTTGACGCTGACGGTGGTTTTTAGCAGTTGAGCATCATAGCCGTAATCTTGAGCGGTATTAATTAACGCTGAAATATCCTTCGGAAAACACGATCCACCCCAGCCAATGCCAGCTTGTAGAAACTTGTCTCCAATACGCGTGTCTAAACCAATACCTTTGGCAATTTGAGTAACATCAGCACCTACGCGATCGCAGATGTTGGCTATTTCGTTAATAAAACTAATCTTGGTTGCCAAAAAGGCATTGGCAGCATACTTAATCATCTCTGCGGATGCTAAGTCTGTGACTACCACCGGTACGGGAGGTAAAGATCCCTCAGTCGCAAACTTGCGCTCGATAATGGGAGTGTAGAGTTCTTGCATCATGGCGATCGCTTTGGGGCTATTGCTACCCAATACAATGCGATCGGGATAAAATGTGTCGTAAACTGCCGAACCTTCCCGAAGAAATTCGGGGTTGCTGACAACATCAAAGCCTGTAATATCTTGCTGGCGATCGGCAACACCATCCATGACAATGCGCTGTACCCAATCCCCAGAACCAATCGGAACGGTAGACTTGTTGACAATGACTTTGTAACCACCATTGAGGTTACTGCCAATACCACGAGCAACGGCTTCTACATAGCGAGTGTCACTCTCGCCACTGGGTAACGCGGGAGTACCAACAGCAATAAATAAAATCTCGCCATGTTCTACACCGAAAGCCAAATCTGTAGTGAATTGCAGCCTTCCCGCCTGCATATTGGACTGCATGATTTGTTCGAGTCCCGGTTCAAAAATGGGCGATTTTCCAGACTGCATTAATGAAACTTTGGCTGCGTTGTTGTCTACACAGATGACATTGTGTCCAATCTCTGCCAGACAAGCTCCGGTTACTAAGCCAACGTATCCAGTACCAATGACACAAACACGCATGGCATCAACCCTCGAAAACGATCAAAAACTAATGAAGCTGTGAGAAAAACATATAATTCATTCCTCACCTATACATAGCTTCACCATTAGTGATGAATTCTAGGTGAATGTTTGATGAGAAGTTTTTCATCAAAAAATGTTGTTATGTTGGTGGTTGGTAGTTAGTGGTTAGTGGTTGTTTGTTGTTTGTTGTTTGTTGGTGGTTAGTGGTTAGTGGTTAGTAGGGGCGGGTTTGAATAGATATCTTGTCTTTGGAAGCTCAAAAGTTTGATAGCTAAACCCGCCCGTGCAGTGGTTAGTGGTTGGTAGTTAATTACCAATAACTCTTGACTATTGACCTAACTGTGCCTGAACTCTTTTTAAAAGTTCGCTGAAACTAAAGGGCTTAGTAATGTAGTCATTTGCACCAGCTGCTAAAGCGGCTGCCTTATCTCGCTCATCATTGTTAGCAGTCACAATAATAATAGGTCGCTTTTCTCCTTGGCGTCGCAGTTCGCGCAATACTGTCCAACCATCTATTACTGGCAATCCTAAGTCAAGCAATAATAAGTCAAAATCGCCAGTTTGAGCCATAAAAATTGCCTGCTCGCCGTCTGCTGCCACTTTAGTAGTAAAACCATTTTTGCGGAGTCCTTTTTCGACAAAGGCAGCGACGCGAACTTCATCTTCTACAATTAAAATCTGGCTCATCTAAATAAAATATCTCAGATTTATCTCAAAGTTTTAGCCAAAGTCTTAGAAAATTTAGCCACCATCAATATATAGCCCTTATGACTAAAACTAGATCTGATTTTCAAAATAGATGAACAAGTATTCTAGAGGTATATATATTATTATTTTTATGTTCGCAGTCTATAGCCCATGCCTCTAACAGTTTCAATAAGGTCATTACCTAACTTTTTACGCAGATAACCTACATACACATCCACAATGTTAGAACCAGGGTTGTAATCAAAACCCCAGACTCTATCCAGTAGTTGCTCTCGGCTCAAAACTTGTCCTGGATGACGGAAAAATGTTTCTGCAAGCGTAAATTCTCGTGCTGGTAAGTCAATGGTGCGATCGCCTACTTTAATTTTACGAGTGCGTAAGTCCAGAGCGATGTTCCCAACTGTAAGGATCGTATCTTCCTTGGGTGAACATAAATTACTATTACGTAACCTTACCCGCACTCTTGCTAAAAGTTCTTCAAAGCGAAAGGGCTTGGTGACATAGTCGTCAGCACCAGTTTCTAATCCCGCTACCTTATCTTTAATATCATCACGGGCTGTCAAAATAATAATTGGCAACCGTTCGCCCTGTCCGCGTAACTCTTCTAATACCTCTAAACCATCTTTTCCAGGTAATCCTAAATCCAAGATCAGCAGGTCAAATTCACCACTTTGAATCATAAGTACCGTCTCATCCCCATCTGCAGCAATTGCAGTGGTATAACCATGTGCCCGCAAACCTTTTTCTAAAAAGGAGGCTATACGAGGCTCATCTTCAGCGATGAGAATGCGATGCATCAGATAATCCCTCTTGTGGTGGTTCCACAGGTAAGACAATAGTAAAGGTTGAACCAACTTGGCGTCGGCTGCGGAGTTCTACCCATCCATGATGAGCTTCAGCGATCGCCTTAACAATTGATAATCCCAAACCAGCACCTTCCGAACGGCGGCGGCTATTTGCTGCACGAGCAAAGCGTGCAAATATTCGTTGTTGGTCAGCTTCAGCAATACCCTCTCCTGTATCTCGAACCCAAAAACGGATTTTGTCTTGACGTATTAAAGAACCTATAGCAATGGTATCAGTTTGTTCTGTGTACTGAGTCGCATTTTGTGCCAGATTCATCACTGCCTGAGTCAGCCGTTGGCGATCTACTACAATCTTTCCTTTAGCAGTGGCGTCTAATTGCCAGTTACGATTTGCCAATACTTGTACCTTGACAAATAACTCTTCTGTCAGCAATCCTGCATCGACAGTTTCTAACTGTAAAAAGTCTGGACGTTCCGCTTTCGCCAGCAAAATCAAATCTTCCACAAATCGACTCATGCGGTCTAACTCGTCCATTACCAGTGCTACCGTTTCCCGCACTTCTTCTGGGTCATTATCATTCATTAATTCCAAGTGTCCCCGAATGACGGTGATTGGCGTACGCAGTTCGTGTCCAGCGTCGTTGATGAAGTTACGTTGACTGGTGAAGGTAGCTTGCAGGCGATCCATCATTTCGTTAAAGGTAGTCGCTAATTCTGCGATCTCGCCTTTTCCTTGAACTGGTAAGCGCCGATTCAAGTCGAATTCACTAATAGAACGAGCGGTTGCTGACAGCAAGCGCAAGGGAGCCAGAATCCGTCCTGAGGCTATCCAAACCATTATCAGAGCTACTATCAGAACAACACTACTTACCTGAATGCTGACGATAACCGCTTCCAGTGCTTCTCCGCGCTCACCAGCCGTGGTATGGGCAACTACAAATACCCCTAAAGTTTCTCCCTTACTTTTGACAGGTTGCGTTACGTAAATTATGGTATCTATGCTGCTATCGTTTGTAACACGTTTCTCATCTTGTTCGGGTTGAGTTTGTTTTGCCCAACGCCGCATTAACTTTGACTCTTTCGCCAATGGATCTGGTCTAGCACTAGGACTTGATTTATAAAATTTTCCATCTACAAAAGCAATCAGATGGGTATCATCTTCTGGTAGTTGGCGAGATAGAAAAACATCAAAAAAGTCTTTTAGTTCTTCCTTAGAAGATGGAGGTTTGAGCTGCTCATCTATTTCGATATTCCCAAACTCTTCTGTCCGGTTTCTGATTTTGGCATTTTCTTCAGCATCAATAAGTTTGCGAAATGTTTCCATTTTTTCCGCCAGTTCCCTGCGGACTCGTTCATCCACCCGTGCATACAGAACGTGACGAAACGCCGGGATAGACACTACAAAGATGAAGCTCACAATCAGGATATACCAGAACAGGATGCGAGTACGAGCTTCCCAGAAGAATCCCCTACTATAAGGAGAAGACTTGCTTTTGTTTGTATTTGTCTGTTTACTTTTGTTCAAGGTCCTTTGCATTACGCGATCGCAAAGCAATACATAGATTCTGTTATGTCAAAATTGAAAAAATATTTGAAATGCTTATTCAGTTGAGCTTCAAGACTATTTACAAATTGTATAGAGTAATAAAAGAGTTCAATGCCTTTAACTTATGTAGGATTAGTTGCCATTAATTTTGTTATAACAAAAGTGACAAGACAGGGTTAAACTTGATTATTGTTTTATGGTTATCTTAGGTCACCCTCAGGCAAATGGCAGAAAATTTCTTAGCTCAAGTTCATACCTTGGATAGATACAATTTTCAGCAGTTTTTATAGTACATAAACTCAATTTGCACATCTTGCAATATACTTAATATTATGAAATAAAGGCATAACAAAACTTTACTACCCCCAGTCTGAATCTGCAAACCTGTACCACATTTTTGCTTATGAATATCTCGTCAGCGCGGCAACATTTTTACCAGGAAGTCCAGCAGCCTGATGAGCAGATAGATTTAGTAAGAGCAGCTTTATACATAGCCCAAGAAGAATATCCCAACCTTGACCCAGAAGAATATCTCAATGCCTTTGATACAATGGCAGCGGAGTTAGAAGAACGCTTACCAGTAGAACGGTATCCGCTGCGAGTGATTCAGAGCATTAATAAATATCTCTACAGTGATTTGGGATTTAAAGGAAATAAACAAGAGTATTACGACCCCCGCAACAGCTTTTTAAACGATGTGATTGACCGCCGCCTTGGAATTCCCATTTCTCTGGCACTAGTATATATTGAGATCGCTCGACGAGTTGATTTTCCGATGGTGGGAATAGGAATGCCCGGACATTTTCTCATTCGTCCCGACCTTCCGGATATAGAGATTTTTGTTGATGCCTTCAATGACGGTGAGATATTGTTTCCCCAAGATTGCCAAGAAAAACTGACTCAAATCTATCAGCATCCAGTGACACTACAACCAGAATTTTTAGCAGTAGTGACAAACAAGCAAATTTTAACAAGGATGTTGACGAATCTCAAATACATTTACCTAAACCAAAAAGAATTGGAAAAAGCCCTAGCAGCAGTAGAAAGGATTTTACTGTTATTTCCTGGGTTTGCGTTAGAAGTGCGCGATCGCGGTCTTTTGTGCTATCAACTCGGTCGCTTTTCCCAAGCCGCAACTGACTTAGAAACTTATTTAGCCCAGACTCCAGAAGCGCAAGACGCCCACATAATTCGGCGATTGCTTACTCAGTTGGGTAGGAACTAGGGAATTGTTGGTGGTTGGTGGTTAGTAGGTAGTAGTTAGTGGTTAGTGGTTAGTAGGTAGTAGTTAGTGGGTAAGGGACAATGGGCAAGGCGCATGGGGCATAGGGCATAGTAAAAATCAGTA